>CALBET010000874.1 GCA_937888665.1 uncultured Acidobacteriota bacterium | reverse complement strand
TCGCCCAGTTGGTACGCAGCGCCCGCACCCAGCGCAGCCAGCGCCCGGTGTCGACGCGGGCCATGACGTCCAGGGTGAAGCCTTTTCCACGCGGCTCCTTGTCGACGACCCAGATGGCGGCACTACCCGACTGCAACACGAAGTCATAGGGGCTCGTGCCGGGCGCCTCCGGCAGGTCGCCGTAGATGTTTCGCCCCCGGAATCGACCAATCACGGTGACGGTTCGGTCGAGATAGCGCGACGGTTCCAGACTGATGGCCTGAATGGTGGGGGACTCTGGTTCGGACGCGCGTCTGGACTCATCGGCGATCAGGAGCATGAGCTCGCCGCTCACCGGCCAGGGCCGGTTGAAGAGTCGCTCGGACAGTTGCCCGATCAGGAACGTGTCCAGTCGCGAGTCGTCCGACTGCAGTCGGCCCACATCCCAGAAGGTGCCCTCGATCTCCAGTAGTTCACGGTCGCCCAGCGCGGGCGGCGGCGCGGCCACGTTGAGGGCCCGGATCCGGCGCTCGCCGTCAGTCACGAAGACGTCGCGCATGTCGCCGTCCGGCCAGGCCCGCAGGAGCACCGGTCGGCTGTGGAAAAAGCTGGTGTAGGCGCTCAGCGCCGCCACGGTCGTCGAGGTGCGTTGGACCGGCTGAGCGGAGGCGTCGGAGGCGAGTGCCGCGCCGACGGCCAGGGCAATCAGCGAAGCCCATGCGGCGGATGGCCATCGGGGGGTCACCGAAACAATTTAACATATACTTTCAGAAGCACTTGCGGAGATGCCCCGCCACAGGGGCCGGTGCCGATTCTGACGACACGGGCATGACGGATCAGGTTTCTGAGCAGACCACAAACCGGCTGTCGCTTTACCTGCGGTTTCTCAACGAGCTCGAAGTCAACGGCGTGCGCACCGTGTCTTCCAAGGTGCTGGCGGCCGAGTTCGATCTCAACGCGGCCCTCATTCGGAAAGACCTGTCGCATTTCGGCGACCTCGGGGTGCGAGGGGTTGGCTACGTGGTCAAGGATCTCCGCCTTCGGCTGCGTCAGATTCTCGGGCTTGACCGGCGGCTGAACGTGGCCATCATCGGGGCCGGCAACCTCGGGTTCGCGTTGGCCGATTACCCGGGGTTTCGGCAGGATGGGTTCCGTATCGTGGCGTTGTTCGATTCACAGCGCGACAAGGTCGGGACGCGGTCACGAGGCGGCATCCTGATTCACGACATCCGCGACCTGAAGCGGGTGGCCAAGCGCGAAGGCATCACCATCGCGGTCGTCGCGGTTCCCGCCGGGTCCGCCCAGATCGTGGTCAACACCGTGGTCGATGCTGGGATCAAGGCACTGTTGAATTTTTCGCCGGGCTCGCTCCGGGTGCCGCCCCGCGTCAAGCTGAAGAGTGTCGACCTGACGGTGTCGCTCGAGAGCCTCTCCTTCTTCCTGGCCAAAGCGTGACGACGGCGCGCTCGCCACTCGACAGACAGTATGGCAACCACGAGAACACGACGACCGACACGAGCCGCGCGCCCGCGTCTCTCCCATGTCGATGCTGACGGCAGCGCCCGGATGGTCGATGTTGGTGGGAAGCCGGTGACCCGTCGCGAAGCGGTGGCGCGCGGTACCATCACCATCGCGCCCGATGCGCTGGAGCTGATTCGCGCCGGGCGGATCGCCAAAGGGGACCCGCTGCAGACGGCCCGTCTGGCCGGTATCATGGCGGCCAAGCGCACCGCCGATCTCATTCCGCTGTGTCATCCGCTTCCCCTCTCGCACGTCGACGTGGAGCTGCATGCCCGGGAGGACGGCTACGACATCGAGGCGGTGGCGCGGACGACGGCACAGACCGGCGTGGAAATGGAAGCGCTCACCGCGGTCGCGGCCGCGGCGCTCACCGTCTACGACATGGTGAAGGCGGTAGACAAGACCATGGTGATCGGCGACATCCGGCTCATGCGGAAGACCGGCGGGCGAAGCGGCGACTATCGCCGAACCTGATATGCCTGACCCCCTCATTCGCACGCTGGCCGAGCTGCCGTTCCACGTGTCAGGCCGATATCCGAAGCCGATCCTGATTCGTCGCTGTGTCGGCGACCGGCTCGTGGATCGGTCGAGCCGAGAGCTGTTCGACGAGGTGCGCGACCTCAGTCTGGGGCTGGAAGACCTCGGGGTGGGGCCGGGTGACCGCGTGGCCATCCTGTCTGACAGCCGACCCGAGTGGACCATTACCGACCTGGCCATTCTGACCGCCGGCGCCGTCACTGTCCCGGTCTATGCGACGCTGCCGGCCAACCAGGTGGGCTACATCCTCGCCCACGCCGGGGCCCGCATCGTGGTGGCGGCCGACGAGGCGCAGGCGGCGAAGGTTCGTCAGGAGCGGCATCGGTTACCGGCGCTCGAAAGGGTCGTGGTCATCGACCGGGAGGCTGACGCCACCGGCGACGAGACGTTGTGGGGCGACATTGTCGAGCGGGGACATCGGCGGTTGATGGTGGAGAACGGCTTGGGGCGTCGCTACAAGGAACGGGCGTACGCGATCGAGCCGGACACACTGGCCACCATCATCTACACGTCGGGGACGACCGGGCGCCCGAAGGGCGTGATGCTCTCGCACCGCAATTTTGTCGTCAACGTGCTCGATATCGATGCCTTGGTCACGATTACCGACGACGACACCGCGCTGTCGTTCTTACCGCTCAGTCACGCGTTCGAGCGGATGATCGTGTATCTGTATCTCTATAAAGGTGCCACGATCGCCTTCGGGGAGGCGTTCGCCACGCTCGGGCGGGACATGCAACGGGTCCGTCCGACGGTGTTGACCGGGGTGCCTCGGGTCTACGAAAAGCTGCGTGCACGGATCGTCGATGCGGTGGCGGCGGCGCCTCGGGCGCGTCAGGGACTGTTCGCCTGGGCGGTCGGCGTGGGTCACGCCGCCGCGACCGCGCGTCTGGCCGGACGCGAGCCTGGCGCGTTGACCCGGCTGCAGCTGCCGCTCGCCGATCGGCTGGTGCTGGCGAAAATCCGCGACCGGACCGGCGGACGGCTGCGGTTCGTCGTGTCCGGCAGCGCCCCGCTTGGGCGCGACGTCGCCGAATTCCTCTTCGCGATCGGGGTGCCGGTGCTCGAGGGCTACGGGCTGACGGAGACGTCGCCGGCGCTGTCAGCCAATCCGCTCGAAGCGCCCCGACTCGGCTCGGTTGGAAAAGTGCTGCGCAGTGTTCAACTGCGGATCGCCGCTGACGGCGAGATATTGGCCAGAGGGCCGAACGTGATGGTGGGGTACTACGACGACCCAGAGGCGACGGCGGCCACGATCAGAGACGGGTGGTTTCACACTGGGGACATCGGACGGCTCGATGCCGATGGCTATCTGTCGATCACCGACCGCAAGAAGGAGCTGCTGGTGACGGCGGGTGGCAAGAACGTGGCCCCGCAACCGATCGAGGCGCTGCTGAAACGCGACCCGATCGTGGCCGAAGCGGTTCTGGTGGGCGACCGACAGCGTTTCGTGGCCGCGCTACTGATCCCAGATTTCGACATTCTCGAACAACGACTGTCCGGCCGAGGTGCCGACGTGAGTCGCGAGGCGCTGGTGTCTCGCGCGGATGTGCGGGAGCTGTTTCAACCGATCGTTGACCGCGCGAACACCGAACTGGCGAGCTACGAACAGGTGAAGTCGTTCGCACTCCTGCCGGCCGAATTCTCCGTCGACAGCGGCGAACTGACGCCAACGTTGAAGGTAAAGCGCCGGGTCGTGGCGGAGCGCTGGACGAGCGTCATCGAAGCCCTCTACGCGGCACCGCCCCCGTCCGAAGCCTGACTCCGCAAGGTGGTTGGTCCGGCGGTGGGAGCGTGCACCTCGGTCCGCGAACCGGTCGAGGAGCCCAGCTCTATTCACCTTGGCTCGCAGGGCGCTTCGCGCGGGCTAGCAAGGTGCCTGACCCCGGCACCGAGGGAAAAGCGGACACGTAGCTGGTCCGGACCCGGCGCTAAAACTCCGCGCCCGCGCACGGTCCCCACCAGCGGCGGTACCGGCACCCCGGCTCGTCTCCGACGGTGCGCGGACCGAGGTGCGCGCTCCCACCGCCTGCTCTAAGGAATCGCCAGATGGTCTCTGACCGAGGAAGCAACGTCGCCCGGGTGGGCACCTCGTCGAGAAGCGCCGGAAGAGGGAAGACTGCCCCGGCGGCGGCGCGCGACAATGCGCGCCCGCGGGCCCGGAGTGGGGCATGGGGCCCCCGCGAGGGCCCGCGTGGGGCTCGGGGCAAAGCCCCGGCTAAGGAAGCCGCAAAGCCCCGTAAGAGGAAGCGCCGGGAAGGGCAGACCGCCCCGGCGCCGGCGCGCGACAATGCGCGCCCGCGGGCCCGGAGTGGGGCATGGGGCCCCCGCGAGGGCCCGCGTGGGGCTCGGGGCAAAGCCCCGTAAGAGGAAGCGCCGGGAAGGGCAGACCGCCCCGGCGGCGGCGCGCGACAATGCGCGCCCGCGGGCCCGGAGTGGGGCATGGGGCCCCCGCGAGGGCCCGCGTGGGGCTCGGGGCAAAGCCCCGGCTAAGGAAGCCGCAAAGCCCCGTAAGAGGAAGCGCCGGGAAGGGCAGACCGCCCCGGCGCCGGCGCGCGACAATGCGCGCCCGCGGGCCCGGAGTGGGGCATGGGGCCCCCGCGAGGGCCCGCGTGGGGCTCGGGGCAAAGCCCCG
>CALBET010000873.1 GCA_937888665.1 uncultured Acidobacteriota bacterium | reverse complement strand
GGGCAGGAGCCGGTAATGCGTTCGGCCGCCGTGACCATGCGCGCTCGGCTCATCGCGGTGACGCTGGCCGTCGGGTGCGCGGTGGCGGCGGTGCCGGTCTCGGCGCAGACCGCCGCGTATCGCGCGCCGCGTGGACCTGACGGCAATCCGGACCTGAACGGTCTCTGGCAGGCACTGAACACCGCGCACTGGGACGTCGAGCCGCATGGCGCCGCACCGAGTGTCGTGCGCGATCTGGGGGCGTTGTCGGCGGTGCCCGCAGGGCTCGGCGTGGTTGACGGCGACGCGATCCCGTATACCGCCGATGCCCTGCTGCAGCGCAACGAGAACCGCGCGAACCGTCTGCGGCGCGACCCGGCCATCAAGTGCTATCTCCCCGGCGTGCCGCGTGGGATGTACATGCCGTTCCCGGTGCAAATCCTGCAGAGTCAGCAACACATCATGATTCTGCACGAGTTCGCGGGCGCCGTGCGCACGGTCTACATGGACGACCAGGTGCCCGCGCCCGCCGACAGCTGGATGGGGTGGTCGAACGGGCACTGGGAGGGCGAGACGCTGGTCATCGACACCACCGGGTTCAACGGGATGACCTGGTTCGACCGGTCGGGCAATTTCCACTCGGACGGGCTGCACGTGGTGGAGCGGCTCACGCGGCGGAGTCCGGAGACGCTCACCTATGAGGTGACGCTCGAGGACCCGAACGTCTTCACGCGTCCCTGGACCATGCGGATGCCGCTGTATCGGCGGGTGGAAGAAAACGCGCAACTGCTCGAATTCCGGTGCGTGGAGTTTGTGGAAGACCTGATCTACGGTCATCTCCGCAAGCAGCCGTAACCCCGGCGCCTGGTGGTGTCGAGCGCCGGTCGTGCACTCGTAGCAAGGGCCTTCAGGCCCGCCGGCCCGCGGACCGGTTCAACATGAGCCGCGGGGAGATCCAGGAGGTTCCGTCCATGCGTGCGAAACTCGCTTGTGTCGCGGTCGCCGTCGGCGTCCTGCTGATGGGCACCCCCGTCTCGACCCATCACGCCTTCTCGGCTGAGTTCGATATCGAGAAGCCGCTCGAGCTGACGGGGAAACTCGTGAAGTGGGAAATGATCAATCCGCACTCGTGGTTTCACATCGACATCGAGGACGAGGCGGGCGCCGTGGTGACGTGGCGAATCGAAGGCGGGAGCCCGAACGAGCTGATTCGCAACGGCGTGACGAAGAACAGCCTCACCATCGGCACGCAACTCACGATCGAAGGCTATTACGCCAAGGATGGGAGTGCCAAAGGCGTGGGCCGGAACTTCTTGCTGGCCGGGGGTGAACGGTTGTTTCTGGGTGGGTCCGCGCCACCGGTTGCGCCGGCCGCGCCGGAATAGCCAGGTCTATTTCAGCTCCATCACCTTGAGGGTGTGATCGGCAGGCGAGCAGATCAGTCATCCGGAATGAGGGGGCGCACGGCGGATACGACCATTCGCGCGCCGTCCAGCGCGCGCGTTGCATCGTCGCGCGAGTAGAACGTTGACGGCGTCAGATCCTCGGCGCCGTAGAACGCCAGCTCGCGGTCACGTCGGAGCCCACGGGACACCGCCGCCATTTCTTCGACCCGCGCGGCCAGTGCCGCCGGCAGCCGCGCGCGCTCACTGAGCAGCACGTCCGACACATCGTGCAGACGAGGCGCCTCCACGCCGACGCGTCGGAGCAACCCCTTCAGCGCCAGCTCGACCGCCTCTTGAGACTCGCGGACCACATCGGCCCAACTCTCGGCGTCGAAAAGCACGTCGAGCGCCCGTAGGCGGATCTCGGCGCGGCGGATGTAGTCCGCCGCCAGGTCTCGGTTCTTCATCGGTCGTCGACGCTGCGGTGCCAGGCAGTACTAGTCAGGCCGCCTCCGTCCAATAGGGTTGTCCATGAGCCGTTCGGCGTACGATGCGGCCGGCCAGCATGTCACGTCGTACCTGCGCCAGCCGTTTCGACAGGGTCAGGTCACGTTCGAACAGCACGATCCCGTCGAGGGCGACTTCGGCCCAGAGACCGGCGACCACCGCGTCCGGCGCGGCAAGCTGGACGAAGTGCGG
>CALBET010000872.1 GCA_937888665.1 uncultured Acidobacteriota bacterium | reverse complement strand
AGGAGGGCCGCGGCGGGCGGCTAGAGGACATCGAATGATGAACGGTCGCCCGCTGTTGCACCTGACGGCCGCTGCTTTGGCGCTCAGCGGCCGCAGGTGACCGCCAACACGTTCGAGACTATAGATGCCATGTAGGTTGCGCTCCTGCGCGAGCGGTCGTCCTCTCCGTGGGCATGGGGTTCCTTGAGCGCATACAGGATAACGTTACCGCCGTGGCTGTGGCCAACGAGGACTCGCCGATTGCCTGGGGCTCGCACCTCGCCACGCAACACCGTCGCGAGATCGTGTCCCGCCTGGAGTCGAAGCCGGTGACTATTCGACCCGGTCCAAACGAATGGTTGGGGTGGTCGCCATCATGCGCGCGCACACCAGACTTCTTCGCCGGTGCGGGCGTCATGCGCGATGACGACACAGGTCTCGGGCCCACCCTGGGGGCGGCAACTCCGGCCGGAAATCATCTTGCTGTCGGCGATGATCGGCCGGGTCCCGGTGTCTGTGTCAAAGGATTACTCCGGCGCCTGGGTCAACTCCTGCATCCGCGCACCAGTCAGGATGTTCAGAAGCCCGTAGTTGCCTTCGTGGCAGGCGTACTCGAACATCGGACCCTCCTCACGCGTCCAGGGAGATGAACCGGTCCACGGTCTGGACCAGGTATTGGGCGCGTCGACGGTGAACTCATAGTCGAGCGTGTCGGGTCCAATCCGGGTGAACCGTTCGACGACGTGGAGCGCCTCTGTCGGTTCCCAGTTCGTTCCCCCTTGAGACGTCGGCCCCGGAATGAACAGGAAGCCCTTCGTGCGGAAATTGGTCGTTTCGACGACCAGCGTGTCACCCTCCCAGTGGCCCCGGGAGTCGCCACGCAGCTGCTGGATGCGTTGGCTGGTATTCGGACGGCCGTCCAACGGGATCACGCGAGTATCGTGAATGTGTTCCTGGAGAATCACCACATGGTCGGGTGTCTGGAACAGGTGGTAGTTGTTGTTATACGCGGTGGAGAACGTCGGGACCCCGCGATACCAGATGCACCGGTCGTTCAGATCGAGTTGCTCGTACGAATCGGGATCTGCACGCGCCAGCTGGATGTCCAGGATCCGCTGCGCTTCCGGCGACGCCAAGCGGCGCGCGGTTTCCGGCGTCAAGGGCGGGAACCGGCCATCCGGTGGGTCGATGATGATCGACGTGCGCCGGGTCGGCACGACGGTGGTCCCGCGGTCCAGCCAGAAGCTGTTGTATGCGCCCACGTTGCCGCCCGCCGGCAGCGGCTCGGTCCGCACGTCACTGGGAGCGTTCGCTCGCGCGTTGCCGTCGACAACCGCCCGTTCTGTGGTCGCGACTTCCTCGGGGCTAAGAAACTCCTCGGTCTGACCCTCGGGACGCTCGACCGGTGTCACAGTGGAGCTGTTCCACAGTCCTCCGATGTCCGGGTCGCCCCATGGCGTGCGCGGAGCCTCGAAGTTACCGGCCTGTGTTGTTTGCGCTTGCGCTGACGCCCCCAGCGCCACGAAGAGTGCGACCATTGCGACACGATTCATCTGATCTTCTCCCGGCTCACGCGGCCCTGTGCACTGTCCCGTCCCTGCCCTGGGACAGATGATACGCAGCAGCCTACCATCCGGGGCCATGGTGATACAGGCCAGCGGCTGGTCGAGCGGGCCGTAGCCCCACCCGTTCGCTGTGCGGCGCCAGGGTGGCCGCACGTCTCGATCCGGATGTCCTGAAGCATCTCAGACCCGCGCGATAGCACTCGGAGCGTTCATGGCTGCCGCAACTACGAACCGGGACGTCGCAGGTTCGAATCCTGCACGACGCACCACCCCTTTACCGTAGCCTGTTCCAGCAAACGGCCGTCGTCGCCGTCGAAGGTGTCTTCTGGCCCGAGATGCTTCTTGCCGCGGTGGTCGCTGGGGTCTACCCAAGGCGGGCACTCCACGATCAGGGCCGCGAGCGGCGCTCCGAGATGGCCTGCTCGGCGCGATTTCGGCTATCATCGGACCCCGTAGCGTCGTTCCCCGTTCGCTGAAGGAGGAAGCCATGGCCGTCAAGAAAGCCAGCGCCAAGAAGGCCGTCAGGACATCGAGAAAACGACCCGCGACCAAGATGGCGAAAGCGGTCACCCAGGCCAAGGCCGACCTGATCGCCGAAGCGCGAAAAGCCAAGCCGGGCAAGAAGCTACGACCAACGGACATCTTCACTGCCAGCGCCGACCTGCGGCTGCCTGCGTCGGTCATCCTTGGCGGACTCCGCTACGGGAACCCGAGGACCGGTTCGTGGGTGGAAATCGATAGCGACTACGCGGACGTCGACGACGGCAACGATTCCACTGATTGATGGTCGCGACCGCTTCGGCGCGCGGCTCGGAGAGTGCGCTGGCCCGCCTGATCCATCCGGTTGGTCTGGCCGAGTTTGTCGCCACTTACCGCGAACAGCGTCCGCTGCTGGTGTGTCGAGATCACAGGGACCACTTCGGGGGTCTGTTCTCGGTCGCCGATTTCGACCGGTTGATGGCCGGCTCTCGGCTGGGAACCAACACCGTCCGTATCTTGAAGGACGGCCGTGAGATCCCTCCAGCGGGAGCCGTCCACCAGAATCACGCGGCGATCGAATCAGCGTGCCAGCAGTTCGCGTCAGGTGCGACGCTCAGCTTTCAGCACGTACACGAGCGCTTTGAACCGGTGGCGGCGCTGTGTCGCATGCTCGCTCACGAATGCTCCGCGGCGTTTCAGGCCAACGCCTATCTCACCCCCCCGGGGCATCAGGGTCTGGGCCTACACCACGACACCCACGACGTCTTTGTGGTCCAGACCGCGGGCTCCAAGCACTGGAAGGTCTACGGAGAGTCGGTGTCGCTTCCGCTGCGTTCGCAACGCTTCGATCGCCATACGATGCAGCCGGGCCCGGTCGCGATCGACGCCTCTCTCAAGGCCGGAGACACCCTCTATCTTCCCAGAGGGTTCGTCCACGAAGCCTCCTCTACCGACGAGACGTCGTTGCACTTGACGATCGGCGTCCATGCCGCCCAGCTTGGCACGCTGCTGTCGACCCACTTGACCAACTACATCGAAGCGACGCCCGCGATGCGGCGCTCCCTACCGTTCGGCTTTGCCGTCACGCCGGCCGAACGCCGCCGCGCAACAAAGCAGGTTCGCGAGGCACTCGACGCGTTTACCGGCTCAACCGATCCGGCGGCCCTGGTCGACGACGCAGCCCTATCGATCTCGACGTCGGCGCCTGCCCCCGCGACCGGTCGGCTGCTGGCGGCTGATGCCTCGTATCACCTCACGTGTACCACTGCGGTACGCCCTCGCACTGGCGCCGTCATCGACCAGCGGAAGACACGACAACACCTGACACTGACCTGTCAGGGGCGCGTGGTGCGGTTCCCGGTAGCGGCTGCCACCGCCGTCGACGCGGCGCTGTCCCGTCCGTCGAGTACCGCTCAGGCACTACCGGGACCCCTCGACCCCGAAGGCAAGCTCCTGCTTCTCAAGACCCTCCTCGCCGAGGGGATGTGCGAGCTGGACCTCTGATCTCCAGTGTTGGGTCCGTACCGCTTGGCTGACCCGGGTCTACTGCCGGTCGAACGGCGATCCGGCGGTCCCGCGTGACCAGCCGTGCGCCAGCATGCAGCACCGTGGCCGCCACCAGCGCGTCGTAGATGACCCCGCCACTGAGCCCCTCGCGGCTCGCCATCTCGATGAGCCCTACCTGTCCTCGCGGCGGCACTATCAGAGGCGCGTAGCCGAACCACCGTGCCGAAAGGCCCGCACCACATCCGCCGGCCCCCGTTGACGTGGCGGCAAAGTGGCTTCAGTGCCGGCGCGTGTGCGCGCGAGTGAACGACAGCTTGCTGTTTAACGTTATGCGTTATATTTCTGGTGCGTGATCAAGAGCTTTCGCTCCGCTGAGACTCGGGCGCTGTTCGAGACGGGGAAGTCGAAGCGTTTCGGATCCATCACGGTCGTGGCGACGCGGAAGCTGACACAGCTTCATGCCGCGGCCACGCTGGCGTTTCTGAAGTCACCCCCGGGCAATCGCCTGGAAGCGCTCAAAGGCGATCGGAAGGGTCAGCACAGTATCCGGATCAACGACCAGTGGCGCATTTGTTTCCGCTGGACGGCGGCCGGACCTGAGAATGTCGAGATTACGGACTATCACTGACGGAGCATGGCGATGACAATCAAGAATGGCATGCGGCCGGTGCATCCCGGCGAAGTGTTGCGCGAGGACTTCCTGCGGCCTGCGGGTCTGACCGCGAACGCGTTGGCCAAGAGTCTTCACGTGCCGGCACCGCGGATCAACGACATCGTGCGGGAACGACGCGGCATCTCCGCCGACACCGCCATGCGACTCGCGCGGTACTTCGGCGGTGATGCGCACTCGTGGCTGAATCTGCAGGCGATCTATGACCTGCGTCTTGCAGAGATCGCTAACGCCCGACAGATCGAACGCGAGATCATGCCGATCGCTGTCTGACCGGTCCGTACCTGCTCGACCCGGTGGAGACGTGAAACTGAGGGGAACTCGGGATGCGACGCCAGCCGGTCACTGTGCCCAACTTTGTGCCCGAGACGACGACAAAACGGCACTTGAGACCCGTGCCCCCGGCGCTTCTGGCGATGTCGAACACGCGACCCCACGCGTCACGACCAGTTGGCGCCTGGGTCGAATATCGGGGATTATGTCAACAGGGGTGGCATACTGACTATCGTCTCTCTGAACCGTCAGTCCACTCGACGTCCGCCTCCACACGTCGATCTGGCCTTGACCTCGCCCTGAAAACCGGGCACTCTCGCCGCAACGTGGACAGCGGGGCTCTAATGTTTCCTATAATGTTTCCTATCCTCCCACAAACGCACCGTCCGACCGCTGCAAGCCTTTGTTGGGCGGCTTCTTCAACGCCGCCCCGTCTCATGCAAGCGGTAGGGACCACCCAAGACCGTGTCCTCTTGAATCATCGCTGTTGTGGTCAACCGCATGGCGATGTTCGAATCCCGGCGGTCGCGCCTTGCCGTTGCCGGTAGCCTACTTCACGGCAGTCACCATGATCTCAACGCGAAGGCCAGGGGCCCACAGTCGAGGCGATTC
>CALBET010000871.1 GCA_937888665.1 uncultured Acidobacteriota bacterium | reverse complement strand
CGACACCGGCGGCTTCGCCCGGCAGAAGCTACTGGCCCTGCGGTGTCATCGCAGCCAGATCCGCGAGAACGACGCGCTCGCGCTGGTGACGGCCGACACCGCCCCGCGCCTGCTCGGCGTTGAACACTACCGGCGCGCGGTGGCGGGCAGGATGAACGACACGTTTCTGGATCGGTTCGCGGCCCACGCGCGTGAAGGCACGCCGACCGATGCGCGTCCGCCGACCGCCTGACGCACCTCGTGAGCCATTTGTTGAACCATCTTGTGAGCCATGCACACTGCCCTGCTTGACCATCTGCGCTGTCCGTTCTGCGGCACCCGTTTGGCGCTCGTCGACACCGGCGCCACCGTTGGCGACGACCGCGTGATCGCGGAAGGCGTGCTCGGGTGCGAATGCTGCGCGTTTCCGATCGTGGCGGGCATTCCGGTCCTCATTGCCGACGAGCCGACCCGGGCCGCGATGCATGCCCTGGAGGCGGGGCGCAGCCACGACGCGCTCCTGACGCTGCTGGGGCTGGACGGCGAGCGGGCCGAGCGGTTCGCGTCACTGCAGGCGAGCGGGCCGGCCGCGACCTATCGCGAGGCGCTGGACATCCTGAGTCCGGACGCCGAAGGGCGCTATTTCCTCTATCGCTTCTCCGACCCGACCTTCAGACCCGCCGAGGCGGTGGCGCAGGCGCTGGGGCGAGACCACGGCCTGGCGGCCGGCCCGATCCTTGATCTCTGCGGCGGGTCGGGACACCTCACCAGAGCGCTCACGAGGCTCGCGTCGTCTAACGCAGGGAACGCAGGGAACGCAGGGAACGCATCGACACCGCATACCGTGGTCGCGGATCTGTATTTCTGGAAACTGTGGCTCGCCACGCGGTTCACCGCACCCGAGGCCGACGCCGTGTGTTGCAATGCTGACGCGCCACTGCCGTTCGTGCGCGAGCTGTTCTCCATGGTCGTGCTGATGGACGCCTTCCCGTATATCTGGCACAAACGGCTGTGCGCGGACGAGATGTCGCGGGTCACCACGCGGGACGGGGTGCTCCTGTTGCCACACCTGCACAGCGCGCTGGGGGAGAACGCTTCGGCCGGCGACCCGCTGAGCCCTGCCGCCTACCAGACCCTGTTCGCCCTGCGTCGGCCCCGGCTGTTCAGCGACGCCCGTTTGTTCGACGGGCTGGTCGACCAGGGCGTGGTCGACCTCACGGCAGACCTGTCCCCGGACGCGCTCGGTGACGAACCGTCGCTGACGCTCGTGGCCTCCGGCGACGACCGCCTCTTTCGCCGTCACGATGTGCCGGTCCCGATGGAACCGACCGGCACGCTGATCCTCAACCCACTCTACGTCCTGACCCGCGAGCACGGTCGATCGGTGCTCACGCTACGATTCCCCACCCCGGAGTACGCCGACGAGTTCGCGGACTGCCGGCGGTACCTGCCGGACGAGGTGACGGTCGAGGCGGACCTCACCGGTCCGCTCGTACCGGGCCTGTTCGGCGACCGCTATGAAGACCTTCGCAGGCGGTGCGTGCTCATCGACGCCCCAGCGCGTTATTGTTGACGCCACTGCCGCGGCGCGGTTGCCGCTAGCCCCCGCTAGCCCGCTGGACACAACGTATGGACCATAGACCCATCGGATTCATCGGGGGTGGCGTCGCGGGGGCTCATCGACGCGCTCCCTGGACGAGCGCGACCAGCGCCAGCAGGTCAACCACCCGGAAGTGGGCGCGCCCCGCCGACTGGCGGGCTCCACGACGACTACCGGTTGGCAGCGTAACGGTCGCGGCGGTCGCGGACAGCCCAAGTAGCCAGCACCAAGCCAGAACGCACCAATTAATAACACCATCGAATGGTGTAGTATTGAGGTGCAGAGGAAGACACCGATGCGAATGAGCATAACCCTCGACTCGGCCCTGTTGTTCGAGGCGCAGCAGGCGCTTGGCGCGCCAACGAAGGCCGACACAATACGTTTGGCCCTGAAGGAGGTTCTCCGCCAAAAGGGCCGTGAGCGGGCCTTGTCTCACGGGGGCCAGATAGACCTCGACGGCGACCAGGAGACTCTTGCCGCACTCAGAGCGCAGAGTTGATACTCGTCGACAGTTCAGCGTTTATCGAGTATTACCGACCGACCGGGGATCTTGGCGCCCGGGCGGCGGTCGAAGAAGCGATTGCGGATGACTTGGTGGCGGTCAACGGGCTTGTCTGCGTCGAGATTCTCGCCTTTGCCCGCAACGAGTCCGATCGCCACAAGCTCGAGTCCGACTTTCGGTCTTTTCACTGGCTAGACCTTGGTCGACCGCAGTTCGACCTCGCTGCTGCGACGGGGTTCTCGCTTCGACGCCAAGGGCTCACTGTGCCCGCAACCGATCTGATCATCGCCGCCTCGGCGGTTCAGGCGTCGGCCACGCTGCTTCACGTCGACGCGCACTTCGACTTGATCGCACAGCATTCTGAGCTCGTTGCCCGCCGTCTGTAGCATGCGGTGCGTGCTCATCGACGCACCAGCGCGCTATTGTTGACCCGGCGGCGCAAAACGGCGACGTCAGCCCCTTCAGGAAACAATTTATGGACAACAAACCCATCGGATTCATCGGACTCGGTCGCATGGGATCTGCGATGGCGCGGAATGTGGCGATCGCGGGTACCCCCCTGACCGTCTTCGATATCCAACCGACCCTGCCGGACGCGCTCGCGGATCTTGGCGTCACGAGAGCCACGTCACCAGGGGACGTCGCGGCGCGTGTCGAACTCCTGTTTCTGTGTGTGCCCTCAGA
>CALBET010000870.1 GCA_937888665.1 uncultured Acidobacteriota bacterium | reverse complement strand
TTTCGCGAACTGCGCGGCGAGCTGGAAGCCCGCGGTCATCGGTTTCGATCGGACACCGACACCGAGACCATCCTTCATCTCTACGAGGAAGAGGGTGCCGAGTGCGTGCGGCGGCTCGACGGGATGTTCGCGTTCGCCCTCTGGGACGCGCGCAGCCGGTCGTTGCTGCTGGCCCGGGACAGGTTGGGGCAGAAGCCGCTCTTCTACTGGCATGGCGGCCACAGTCTGGTGTTCGGCTCCGAGCCGAAGGCCCTGATGCAGGACGACTCGGTGCCGGCCGAGCCCGATCATGAAGCGATTCATCACTATCTGACCTATGGCTACGTGCCATCCCCGTGGAGCGCGTTCCGCCAGGTGCGCAAGCTGGCGCCGGCGCACTACCTGGTCGCCCGTGCCGGTCAGGTCGAGATTACCCGCTACTGGTCGCTCTCATACGAGCCGAAGCGAGCCGAGTCCGAAGCGGCGCTGACGGAGGAACTCGACCACCTGCTCGGGAGGGCTGTCGAGCGCCGCCTCGTGGCCGACGTGCCGCTGGGCGCGATGCTGAGTGGCGGGCTCGATTCGAGTGCCATTGTGGCTCTGATGCGCCGTGCCACGAACGGCCGTATTCAGACGTTCTCCATCGGGTTCGACCGGCCAGCCTATGACGAGCGCCGGTTTGCTCGGTCGGTGGCCGCCGCGTTGGATACAGAGCACCACGAACTGGTCGTCCAGCCGGACGCGGCCGCGCTCCTGCCGCGATTGGTCTATCACTACAACGAGCCGTTCGCCGATTCCTCGGCGCTGCCCACGTGGTGTCTGAGCGAAATGGCTCGCAAGCACGTCACGGTCGCGTTGAGCGGTGACGGTGCCGACGAGTCGTTTCTCGGCTATGACCGGTATGCCGCGTCCATGCTGGCCGCGAAGCTCGACCGCCTGCCGCGCCCGGTCCGTCAACTCGCGGGGCGGGGAGCCGGCTGGCTGGTCAGCCGGTCCGCCCGATCCGCCACGACCCGGCTTCGACGGTTTGTCGGCGGGCTGGCGACTGATCCGGTCCGGCGATACGGCCGCTGGCTCAGCGTGACGCTCGACGAGCAGAAGCGGGAGCTCTACACGCGGGACTTCTCGCGCCGGGTGCGCGGTGCCGATGGCGGGACGGATGACAGCTCTCTTCGCCTCCTCGAGCAGCGCTGGGCAGAGTCGGACGCAACGAGCGCGGTCGAGAAGCTGGTGCACACGGACGTCGCCATGTACTTGCCTGACGATCTCCTCGTCAAGATGGACATCGCGTCGATGGCGCACTCTCTCGAAGTACGCTCGCCGTTCCTCGACCATCACGTGGTGGAGTTCGCGGCCAGGTTGCCGGTGTCGATGAAGCTACGGGGGCGTACCCCGAAGTATCTGCTGAAGCAGGCGATGGCCACGCAGTTGCCGTCGACCGTGCTTCACCGCCGCAAGGCGGGGTTCGGCGTTCCGATCGACGACTGGTTTCGGGGCAGCTTGGGCCACACGGCGCGCGACCTGCTGCTAGGCAAGCGAGCCACTGAACGTGGGTACTTCGAGCCCAAGACCGTGCGTCGCTATCTCGACGATCACGCGACGGGTCGGGCCCAGCATCACGCTCGGCTCTGGAGTCTGCTTATGCTTGAGCTGTGGCACCAGACGTTCATCGATCGTCGGGGTGAGCTCATGACCGCGCTGCCGCTGTCATGAGCGGCCACGACACCGATGCTCCGGCCTTCGGTCCGGTCCGCGTGTTGCGGGTCATTGCCCGTCTCAACGTCGGGGGACCGGCGCGGCACGTGGCGCTGCTCAACGCCGGCATGGACAAGGACCCGCGGTTCCGGTCCTGGCTCGTCACTGGTACCGAGAATCCGGGTGAGGGCACGCTGCTCGCCTATGCTCAGGCGCGTGGCGTTGAACCGCTGGTCATCCCCGAAATCCTGGGCCAGGCCTCGTTCACCCCGCGCGACATCGTCGCGTTGGCCAAGTTGACCGCGCTGGCGCGTCGTATCCGCCCCCACGTGGTGCACACCCATACCGCCAAGGCCGGTTTTCTCGGCCGGCTGGCCGCACGCGCCGCCGGGGTGCCGGTCGTGCTGCACACCTACCACGGGCATGTATTGAGTGGCTATTACAGTCAGGCCAAGGCTCGCGCGCTCCGGCTGATGGAGTGTGGTCTGGCCCGCTTGTCGGATCGGCTGATCGCCGTGAGCGACCGCG
>CALBET010000869.1 GCA_937888665.1 uncultured Acidobacteriota bacterium | reverse complement strand
CAGCCACGAGATACAACGCTGGGGCATCGCCTCGATCGTTGCGGATGGCGGCGGTCTCGGCGCGACTCTGATCAGCGACCTGAACGACTTCCTGGGCCCGATGGGCGGAAACACGTCACCCGGAATCATCAAGCCCGTCACGAAGGGCAAGGGCTCGGTCATGGCCGGACTCAAGCAGGTCCAGGCGAAAATGGCGAGTGGGCAAATCTTCATCTGCCATGACGCGCAGGAAGGCGGGCTGTGCTCGGAATCAACCGAACGCTACCTCCCTACGTGCCTCGCCGAGGAGCTTCCGGCTTACGTGTGGGACAAGGACGTGGGGGGCAACCCTCGGGACGTGCCTGACCCGAAGTGCCAGGACCACGCCATCGACATGATGCGCTATGCGGTCGTCTACAAGTGGGGCCGCGACATGACGCCTGTGAAGAGCGAGGAGTTCGAGCGCGACACGATCGGCGAAATAACAGGGCACGGCGACTGGCTCAAGAGCCTCAGCGGTAGCTCGAACACCTACGGGGATGAGGATCTTTGGTCATGAACGGCTCACTCTACAACATCAACGACCTCAGCCTCCCGATGTGGACGCAGGTGATCGCCACTGACGAGTACGAGCGCGATTGCCACATGGAGCGCCAGGAGGAGATGATCCGGGGCTACCACGGCCAGGCATACGAGGCGACCAAGGGTCCGCTCACGCCCGAGAACTTCTATTACACCTACGTCACCAACACGGTGCCGGGGCTGGTGGTGGACAACCCTCGGGTGCTCGTGCGCTCACGCCGAGCCGGTGCCGAGGACCCTATCTCCGGGCCGATGAAGCACGGGCTCAACCGCTGGGTGCGGGACGAGAACATTTCCTACACGTTAAAGCTGATCGCTCAAGACCTCTGTTTCTCCTGGGGCGTTGGGATGGTGACGAACGAGCCCGACCTGCACCAGGGGACGATCGAGGACCAGGCGATGTTCGATGAGAACAGGCGGCTCCGCACGGATGGCGGCAAGAAGAGCCGCCCCCGCTTCTATCGCCTGAGCCCCTACATGTTCGGCGCTGACTCGCGTGGGCTCGACCTGAACCGGGCTGGACACATGTTCCACCAGTGGTTCGCATCGGCTGCGGACATCGAGGCTGAGGCCGAGAACGACGACGGCTGGAACAAGGATGAGGTCAAGTCCCTGGTCACATCGGCTGTTTCCGGTCGGGATGCCGCATCAGTGGCCGACCCGTCGCGGAGGTCGATCAATTCAAGCATCAAGACGGACGAGCTTGAGTTCTACTCGGTTTGGGTTCCGTCGATGACTGTGGACGGCAAGGGGCCAGACACGGGGCACCACGGGGCGATACTGACGTTTGCGCGTAGCAGCACGGGGACATCGGGTAACGCGCTCTGTATGCCCCGCGACCCGGAGCCGTACTTCGGCCCGGCATCGGGGCCCTACACGGTCTTCGGCGCTCGGACGGTTCCCGACAAGCTCTGGCCGCTCTCGGACCTGTGCGCCCACCAGGCGTCGATCCAGGAGTTGAACCGCCACTCACGGGCTATCAGCCGCTCGAACAGCCGGGGCAAGAACGTGCTGCTCTATGACATGGCGGACAAGTCGGTCGCGGAGCAGATCAAGAACGCCCAGGGCGAGTTCATGATTGGTGTGCCGCACCTGGCGCAGAACGGTGTGGTTCAGGCCACGTTCGGGTTCGCCTCGCCCCAGCAGTACACGGCTCACGCGATGTTCAAGGACCAGTTGCAGCGCAACTCGGGCATGAACGACGCGCAACAGGGCAACGTCAACGGCACGGGGACGGCGACCGAGAACCAGATTGCTAACGATGTGACTCTCCGCAGGAACAACGCGCTGTATCGCACGTTCTCCGACGCCACGAACGCCTGTCTCAAGAAGGTGGCCCACTTCTTTTTCTGGGACGACACGATCCAGTTCCCCCTGGGTGAGGAGTTCTTCGCAGACAACCCGGACCTCCCGGTCGAGGAGGGGCAGTACGCGATCTTCAAGGGCGGCCAGCAGAAGGGCAACCGTGCGCTCGACCTGGCCGACTACGAGCTGGAGATCGAGGCGTATTCGATGGGTCGCACGGACCAGGCGCAACTCTCCGCATCGCTCCAGCAGTGGATGGGGTACATGCTGCCCTCGCTCCAGTTCAGGCCGATGATGCCCTGGGTTGACTGGCATGCGCTGGACGAGCTCTACGCGCAGCAACTCAACACGCCGGAACTAGCCCGGATCATCGACAACAAGGCGGCTGTCGCGCAGGGACCGTGGGAAGACGGCGGCGAGACGCCCCAGCCGCAGTTCTCTCGGGACATGCTGCCGAGTGGCGCAGGCGTGCCGCAGGTGAAGATGAACCGACCCCAGCCAGCCGTGCAGGCACCACCCCAACCGATGCAATGATCCTCTATCCATTCCAAGACGTGGAGACCGGCGAGCTTGTGGACATCCTGATGGAGTCCAGTAAGGCGGTCGCACCCGGGCGCGTAATCCGCCGCAAGGGGCGGAAGCTACGCCGACTGATCTCGAACATCCAACCCCCGAAGATCGAGGGCGACAGGTTCATCAACTACCAAGTGGCGTGCGGGACCGAAGAGGCTACCGGCGCTGACTACTACGACAAGCGGGGCCGCCCGGTTCACACGTCTCGAAGGCGTGCGGCGAACTGGGCCGCCAAGAAAACAGGAGAGGGCATCATCGACATGGTGCTGGATGACTAATGGCTGAACAAACAATGGACCCCATCGAATACATGAAGTCTCTCCAGACCCGCGACGGTGAGGAGATTACCCCTGTGGAGGAGGCTCCGGTTGCGGCTGTTGAGCCCGAGGAGGAAGAGGCTGACGACCCCGAGCTGGACAAGGCGCGTGAGGCTGTCCTGAGGAAATACGGGAAGGCGCTCACCGAGGGGATGAGCAACGAGCAGATCAAGGCGTTCAACGTCCAGATCGCCGCCGACCTGAAAATGTACAACGACAAGGCCAATGAGGTCGATCGTTTGAAAAAGGCGCAATCAAGTGAAAGGCACGACGACGAAGGAGAGATGGAGCAGGACGGCGATGCCGTGCGACCCTCCGCAGAGTCCAATGGGCTCGATCTCTCCAGGCTCGTGGGACCCCTTGATACGGACTTCTTAGGTGAAGAATTGCCCAAAGCCCTTACCGAGATTGGAAACCTTCTCGATCAGCGTGCGGACATGAAACTCCGTGCTATGCAGATCGAACTGGCGGACAACCAGGTGAGGAGGGACCTAGAGGAGCGTTTCCCTAGTGTCCGGGACCCTGCCACTGCGGCGGCGTTAAGAGAGAAAATGGCTTTGCTGGAGCCTGGCATGGAGTACGCGGACGGTGCCGACATTGTGGCACGCCGAACCAAGCTGGCTGAGCACGCCATGATCTTGATTGACCCGAATGCAGTGGTTGAGTCTCAACGCAGTTCTACTCCGACGAAAGGGGGGCCACGCCCTCCTGAGAATCGAGGCCAACGCCGCGAGGTTCCCCTCACCCATGAGCAGAAGCAGTTGGAATATCAACGCCTGCGCTGGACTGAGGGGAAGAGCGCGGAAGAGGCCAAGAGACTAGTCGGGCTCCCAGTGGAGTAATCCACGCAGCCTCAACGAGGCACACTCATGTCAATTGCACAGTTCACGGACCTGGTGCAGAACACCACTTCTGTTGCGATCAACAGTGGGACGAAGCTACGTAACCAGATCAACCGACACGGTTACGCGCTCGACTACATGTTGCGCGGAGCAGAGGGCTTCAAGTCCCTCCAAGGCGGAAAAGACATCCGCTTCGACAGCCTCTTCAAAGAGGTCTCTACTTACCGGACCTACAAGCCCGGCGAGAAACAAACGTGGTCGAACCCCCAGGTTACGACTACCTCCAGCACCCCTTGGCGCTTCTCGATGGACGAGATGACCTACGACATGGCGGAAGTCCTGTTGCAGTCAAACGAAATGTCCTCGGATCGCAAGGCGATGTACTACGTTGACACCCAGTCGAAGGTGGAGATGAGTTCCGTTATCTCGATGGCCCACGGGCTTGAGGACGAACTCTTCGCGCTGCCTGACCACGCGGAGATGGAAGAGGCAAGTGGGCAGACGCCCAACTCGCTGAACGTCTTCTGCAACGAGATGCCCGACGGTCTGTATACTTCTTACCGCACGGCGGACTCGAAGGTGCTCACCATCGACACGACCCTGCACCCCACCTGGGACAACCAGCGGAGTGCGTACAATTCGGTCGGTCTCCACACGGGCACCGCACCGCACCTGTTCTCGGCGTTCGACGACATCCTCCAAGACTTGAGCTTCTCTCAGGTCCCCGGGCCGGATGGCAAGATGATTTCCGAGAGCGGTAACGCCCTCGGGATGAAGGCTTGCTTCACCCAGAAGGCTGGCGTCACGAACTTCCAGCAGGCTCTGCGAGTGAACCAGGATTACTACCGGGTCGGCGCATCGCAGGATGCGGCTTATCCGCACCCGGTCTTCAATGGCATCCCGATCATTCGGATCGACCAGTTGGAGACGAACGCGATCTACCCGACTGTCGGCACGGCAGCGCCAGGGCTCGAAACGACCTACGGGGTGTATTCCTCGACGGCCAACACGGCAGCGACCAACGCAGGTCCCCGCTACCACTTCATCGACTTCACGTGCACGCAGAAGGCTGTCCACGAAGCTCGATACTTCCACAAGGGGGCGCTCAAAGAGCCGTCCAACCAAGTGGACGTCAAGATCCAGCCGGTGCTGCTGTATCACAACAACATCACGCAAGAACGCCGCAAGTGCGGGATTGTTTACCCCAGCGCGGACATCCCCGCATAGGAGGACTGAACATGTCAAATCAACTTTTTAACGAGACGGGTCTCCTGCCTCCGCTGGCTCACGCGAGCGGGTACGAAGGAATCACTTCGGCCATCGTGGTGAAGAACCTGACTGCCGCCCGTGTCCGTGGCGAGATTGTGAGGCTAACCCTCGGAACGGACGGAACGGGCCTCTCCGCAACACACGACTTCACCAAGAACCCGCACGCAGGTTTCCGAAGCTGTGAAACGGTGATTGCTCCGACATCCGCTGCATACAGAGCCAACACCCTGTATGGGGTCTGCATGGACACCGCTGCTATCGGTGCTGATGTCGTTGTCGGTCTTCGCGGGTCGATGCTGATGTACACCCAGGCGTTCACGGCTGACCCTCTCAACAAAACGACTGGTTCTCTGCTCGTAACGGGCACAGGCGTGGCGGATGCGAGTAACCCGACTGGTGGTAATCTCGGTGTGCTTACCAGCGACCTGGCCCTCACAACGGGGGAGGTTGCAAAGGCTGTGGGGATGTTCCTCGCCGAAACCACCGTCACGACCAACAACCTTGCATCACTCCAGCCGGTCATCTTTGACGGCATCAGCGGCTTCGGGATGATCAAGGTTCCCTAACCAACTAGCCCCCGCCCTGCTCCGCGCTCGGTGGGGGCTATCTCTCACACCCCAAACAGCACATGTCACTCACATTCGCAGAACTTCTTGGCCGCTGGAATCTCGGAGTAGGTTCGGAAGAGTCCAGTTCGGGCGTGTCCGCTGTTCAGGGGATCAATCAGGCGCTCAGCCACCTGTCCGATATGTGGCAGTGGGAGGGGATGGTCCGCAGCGCAATCGACCTCGCCACGGTCGCGGGGCAGAGCTATGTCGATCTGCCAGCCGACTGCCAGGAAGTCATCGCCATCCAGCACCCATCGAGTTATCTGCGAGCGGTCACGATCGTCGGGCAGCACGAGCTCGCAATCGCTCGGACGGTGAACCAGCACCCGACGACCTTCGGCGGCACGTACTTCGGGGCGTACTCCTGGCGGCTCACAAGCACCGGATCCGTCCCTATCCTGGACGTTTACCCGAACACAGCGACCACTGCGGCGGATACGTTCCGCATTACCTACCGCGCCAGGATCGTGCTGAGCGGTTCCGGTACGGACACGGACACGGGCTATGCCCCGGTGCCTCCGTACCTGCACAACCTGGCCCTTCGGCTGGTGAGCCTCTTCGCCAAGGCAACGGAGGAGGAAGACGACGGGTCGCTGGAAGCCCGCCTGCAACCCCTGATGACTTCCGAACTGTTCTACACGGCCAAGGCGGCTGACGGTCGCCTGAGTCCTCTCGTGGGCCCCCTGGCTGACGCTGTGACCGGCTTGGTCGGAAGCGGCAACGACTGGACCGACGCCTCCCTGGCTGACCCGACCTAAATGAAAGACCGCATTGAAATACCTGCCCCGATGGGCGGGCTGAGCGACGACCAGGCTTTCGAGAAGCAGGTCCCGGGGACCTCGCCGCTGCTCAAGAACGTGCGGCCACGGAACCCGAAGAACTCACGCGCCCAGATGTCGCAGCGGCCTGGGTTCAAGGACTTCACAACCTCGGCGCTCCGTGCGGGCAAGGCTGTGGACGCGCTGGCGTCGGTCTCGGTTGACCTGCCCAAGGTTGAGTATTCCGGGCCGAACGGTACCGAGCGGGTCTTCGGCTACACGGGCCCGGGCGCTCGGGAGATTTCAGCCCTGGTTACGGACCGGCGCGGGAACCTCCTGATCCTCGACAGCTCGGGCGTGTTCATGCGGATGGGCCCCGACGGCGAGGTTGCAGCGACGACGACTATCTACGTCCCGAATCAGGAGGTGGTCGTCCCCCGGATCCAGGTCGATTCGACCGGAAACGTCTACGTTGCGGTGACTCACCCAGGGGGCTACTCGGGGCGGGTCATCAAGTACCGGGTGGTCGAGCCCGAGGACGACGACGATGAGACGGTTGTTTTCGAGAAGGCGTGGGAGGTTGGCGGATACTACGGAGTCCGCGACTTCCGGGTCTACGCTGGCCGTCTCGCGGTGTCGCGGTACTACTCGGACCAGATCCAGCACGGTGCGCCTGCGGACCTGGCGATCTATGGCGGGCTGTTCGGCTCGAAGCCTATCGAGGAGTCCGTTGCGGCAACCCCTTGGCCGGTGAGCACGATCGACCTGAACGATTCCGGGGAAGTACTGGTTGCGTGTCCGCAGAATGCTGACCGGACGCTACTCCTCGGCGACGAGGATTGGAGCGCGTCGATCGAAACCTGGTCCCCGCACGAACTGGAAGACGCAAGCGGCTATGGTGCAGCTCGCAGGCTTCACACCTGGTTTGACGCCAGGACACTGCTGGACACCCACGTTGACGGAACGCTGGTCACTCACGTTGACGATCGGCGCTGGCTCAAGACGGCGCTGGAC
>CALBET010000868.1 GCA_937888665.1 uncultured Acidobacteriota bacterium | reverse complement strand
AGGTGCCCGGTGCGGGCGGCCGCCTCCAGCGTCGGTATCACACGGTCGCGCCGCTGACGCACGACCCGGGTCGTAATCACACGGCGGTCGGGGAACGTCTGCTCCACCGCCTGGCTGAACGCCTGCTCGGCCCTGTTGAGGGAGCGCGCCCCGACGTAGCGGCTATCCGGAAGGGTGGCGATCCCGTCGTCGGAGCCCTCGACGCCAAGAAATGTCTCGACCTCGTCATACCAGGGCGAGAGGTCGTCGTAGCTGATCGGCCAGTCCACCCCGTGCCCATCGACACTCGCGGCCTTCAGCTCGGCGTCCGACAATCGGAAGACCACGCGGGCCCAGGTGTGCAGCCGCCCGCCGACCTGCCGCCCGCGGAACCAGAGATAGGGCCGGCCGGCCGGCGTCGTATACGGGTTCTCGCGATCGTCGACGAAGAAGTGCCGGGTCGTCTCGTCGAAGCCGAAGCCCCGCGCCTGTACATGCTGGCCGGTCAACGCCCGCCACGCCCTCCCTGACATCCGACGTCGCGGCGGAGCGGGCACCGGGTAGTCGCGCTCCGGCGTCACCGCGCGCCCCGCCTCCAGCACCAGCACATCGAGACCACCCGCGGTAAGCTGCCTGGCCGCCCACCCCCCCGCGGCGCCGGAGCCGACGATGATGGCGTCGTAGGTGTCGTGCACAGCGCTGCTCAGACCCGCGTCGCGACCACCGTGCGGATCGCGGCGGACATCTGCTCGACCTGCGCCGGCGTGAGCTCCGGACTGATGTCGATGTGGACCGCGCGGGCGAGCAGATCCATGGTCACCGGGTACTCGGACGTCCGGTAGTCGATCTCGCGTGGATGCCCGCGCCACGGCCCCCCGCGCGGCGTCCAGGTGCGTTTCTCCAGAATCGGTGCCCAGGCGGCCACGGCGTGCAGGTCGACGTGGTCGCGTGGCAGAGACTGACCGTCCTGATACAGGCGGGAGGCCGGCACGTCCTCGTCCACGAGCGCGCTGACGACGCGTCTCGCCGCCGCCTTTTCAGGCAGAAAGAAGACGAAACACGTGCATGCATCGCCTTTCGGATCATGAATCCGGCGTAGCGTCGCCCCGGCTCGCACCAGATCGTCGGCGACCAGCTCCTCGAGCCGCGCCTTGCGGGTCCGCATGTCGGCCAGCAGCCCGGTCAGGCGGCCGAGCTGCACCTGCGCGATCGCCGCGTGGATCTCGGACATACGCAGGTTCAGTCCCGCGATCCAGTCGGCCATCGCCACGCCCAGATGGGGACACGCGGCGCTGTCGTGGTACATCGCCGCTCGACGGTACACCTCCGGATCGTTCGTCGTGACCATGCCTCCCTCGCCGGCGGTCATGATCTTGGTCAGATGAAAGCTGAAGGCGCCCGCGTCACCCAGACTGCCGACGGGGCTCCCCCGGAACTGCGCGCCAGTCGCCTGGGCGGCATCCTCGAGTACGACGAGCCCGTGCGCGTCGGCCAGCGACCGCACCGCCGCCATGTCGGCGGGCGCGCCACGCATGTGCACCGGCACGATGACCCTTGTCTGTGGCGTGATGCGACGCGCCACGTCTGCGGGGTCGAGCGTCAGGGAATCGTCCACCTCCGCGATGATCGGGACCGCGCCGACGGCAAGCACGGCGCTGGCCGAGGACACCCACGTGTAGGCGGGAATGATCACCTCGTCTTCGGGGCCCACGCCCAGACCGACCAGCGCGCACACGAGCGCGCTCGTGCCCGAATTGACCGCCAGCGCATGCTCGACACCCATGCGCCCGGCGAAGTCCCGTTCGAGCCGGCGGACTCGAGAGGCCTGCCACGGGTTGCGCGCGACGCCGAAGAACCGGAACAACCGCTTGGAGCGCATCACCTCGCGCACGGCGGTCACCGCGGCCTCCTCCTCCTCCTGGCCCAAACGGACCGCGCCGGGGAACATCCGAGGGGTGGCGTGCTTTACCGTTGTCAGGCCGAGCGCGCGGCGCACGCCCCGGCGAATCTCCTGCCACGCCCGGTGGACTGTCGCCCGGTCGAGGAGGCCACTCATGGGGAATCGATCGCGGATGCCATGATACCCGTGCGATCCGGCCACGCCCGCCCACGCGTCGAGTCGAGGCATTCAGTTGATCGGCACATGGCGCTCAGAGTATCGTGGCGCGCGGCGGACCGCCAATGGACCAGAGTGCCAACCCGCGTACCGCGGCGTATCGGATCGGGGACGATGGAACGCCCCGCGTGGTAGACGCGGCAGGCCACCCCGAGGTGGCGCGGCTGCGCGCCTGGCTTGGCGAGCGGGACGTGTGGGTCCAGGACGCGCTCCGGCGTGACGGCGCACTGCTCTTCCGGGGATTCGATGTCGGCGATGCCGCCACGTTCGAGTCCGTGGCCACCGCCATCGCCCCGGTGCTTCGCGACGACCTGCCGGGCATGCCGGGACGCCCGCTCACCGAGTTTGTGCACCCCTCGAGCGAGGTGGCGCCGCACTTCCCCCTGTCGCAGCACCTCGAGCGGGGACACGTGGCGACCCCTCCCGCCCGCATCTTCTTCGGGTGTCTGGAGGCCCCGCCGCGCGGCTCGGGCGAAACGCCGCTCGCGGACTTCCGCAAGGTGTTCGCCGACCTGTCTCCGAACACCCGGGATCGTTTCGAGGCGCGCGGCGTCCGCACCGTACGCAATCTGCGCGGGCCGAGCACCGGGCGGCGTCCCTGGTCGCAGGAGCGTTGGGACTGCGTCTTCCGCACCAGCGACCGGCAGGCCATCGAGGCACGCTGCGCGCGAGACGCGATCCAGACCGAGTGGAGGACCGACGACGGCCTTCGTCTGACGTTCGACCGCCCGGCGAGCCGCGCCCACCCCGAGACCGGCGAGCGCGTCTGGCACAACCAGGTCGCGCCCGACCACATCGGCGCCGCCACGCTCGACAACCGTCGCATCTTCGGGCTGCGGCCGGGTCTGCGGAGCCTGCTCCTCTGGCAGTCCATGCGGCTGCGGCTGGCGCTCATCCGACGGACGCCACCCGACCTCGTCCCCTCCTTCTGCACCTACGGCGATGGCCAGGAGATTCCGGAGACCGACCTGCGAGAGGTCTGGGACGCGATCTGGCGGCATCTGGCTATCTGGGACTGGCGGCGCGGCGACGTGCTGGTGCTGGACAACCATGCCATGTCCCACGGCCGGTTTCCCTACCGGGGCCGCCGCCGCGTGGTGACCTGCCTGGCCTGAGCGCGGCGCCGCTTGTTCGGCCCGCGCATCGCCCGTCTCGGTGCGACGCGCGCCTTTCACTACGGGCTAGCCGAAACAGGGCAGCGGGAAGCGGTGGTCGGTGAACATCGGGACGGCATCGCG
>CALBET010000867.1 GCA_937888665.1 uncultured Acidobacteriota bacterium | reverse complement strand
CCCAAGACCGAGGGACTGCGGGGCATGATCGTCAATCAGGCGAGCGTCACGTTGAAGAATCGTCGCGGCACCGTCGCGATGGCGCGGGGCGCCGGTCCGGATACGGCGCGGCAACAGTTCTTCATCAACGTCGACGACAACATCAGCTTCAACTTCAAGAACCCAACCCCGGAGGGCATCGGGTACGCGGTCTTCGGTCGCGTCACCGACGGCATGAATGTTGTACGTGACATCGCCCGCACGCGCACCGGCAACCAGGGTGGTCTGGCGGACGTCCCGAACGAGCCGATCATCATCACGTCGATCGCACGGATTGAAGACTGAGCTCTGGCGAGTGGGGGTATGATGGCCGCCGCGGGCGCGCCCGCCGGTCGATCTCATGCCCGACCCCACTCCCCCTCCGGGCGACCATTCCGACCTCGAACGTAGACTGCTCCAGCTGGTAGGCCAACTGGTGTCCGAGCTCCGCCCCGGCTCGGCGGCAGCCGGCATCGGTCCCAACGACTCGCTCGAGCGTGAACTCGGTATCGGCTCGCTCGAACGGGTCGAGCTGCTGACTCGGGTCGAGCGGGAACTGGGCGTGCGGCTGCCCGACGACGTGATGGCGAACGCCGACACGCCGGCCGACCTCGCCCGTGCGCTCCGGACGGCCGAGCCGGCGCGCGTCGAGGAACGACCATCTCTGGTGGCGGCCGTCGGCAGCGGCGCCGCGGCGCCCGACACCGCCCGCACGCTCGTCGAGGTGCTGGAGTGGCACGCCCGAGCCACACCTGACCGTATCCATATCTTCCTCCGCCAGGACGACGCGGAAGGCTCGGAGCAGCCCATCACGTACGGCCAGCTGTGGAGACGGTCGGTCAGTGTCGCGTCGGCACTCCGCGCACGCGGCGTCGGCCGACGGGACACCGTCACGATCATGCTCCGCACCGAGTCGGCCTTCTTTTCGGCGTTCTTCGGAACGCTGCTGGCCGGCGCCATTCCGGTGCCCATCTATCCCCCGTTCCGCGCGGACCGAATCGCCGAGTACGCCGAGCGGCAGGTGGGCATTCTGTCCAACGCGGGCACCCGGCTCATGATCACCTTCGCGGGGGTCGAACGGCTCGCCGGCCTGCTGCGCGGACGCGTGCCGACGCTGACGTCCGTCACCACGCTCGACGACCTGGCCCCGGACGTGGTCCCACGTCAGGTCCCGGGCATCGCGGACGTCTTACCCGCCAACCCGGCGCCATGGCTCACCGCAGAGGACCCGGCGCTGATTCAGTACACGTCGGGCAGCACCGGACAACCGAAGGGGGTGCTGCTCACGCACGCCAACCTGCTGGCCAACGTCCGCGCCATCGTCGCCGGGTTGGGGGTCGAACCGACTGATGTGCTCGTGAGCTGGTTGCCGCTCTACCACGACATGGGGCTCATCGGCGCCTGGCTCGGCACGATGTACGCCGGGATCCCGGTGGCGATTCTCTCGCCGCTCGCCTTCCTGTCGAGGCCGGCGCGGTGGCTGTGGGCCATCCACACGCATCGGGCCACCCTGAGCGTCGCTCCGAACTTCGCGTTCGACCTCTGTGTGGCCAAGATTCCGGACGATGAGCTCGAGGGGCTGGACCTCAGCTCACTGCGCAGCGTGCTCAACGGATCGGAGGCGGTGCTGCCGGGGACGATGACCCGCTTCGCCGAACGATTCGGGCCCATGGGTTTCCCTCGCGACGCCATGCGACCGGTCTACGGGCTGGCCGAATGTTCGGTCGGACTCGCGGTCACACCGCGACGATTCCCGGCCCGCGTGGACCACATCAATCGGACCTTCCAGACGACCGGCCAGGCAGAGCCGAGCACGGCGGCGGATGCGCTCGCGTTCGTGGCCTGCGGTGTGCCGCTTCCCGAACATGAAATTCGGGTCGTCGACAAGCGCGACGGCGCGGTCGATGCCCGAATGGAGGGGCGGGTCCAGTTCCGCGGCCCGTCGATGATGGTCGGCTACTACCGGAACCCAACTGCCACGCGGGCCATCACCACAGACGACGGCTGGATCGACACCGGCGACATGGGGTACCTCGCGGATGGTGAGCTGTTCCTGACAGGACGCCGCAAGGACGTCATCATCAAAGGCGGCCGAAACATCTATCCGCACGAGGCGGAGGCGGTGGTCGCCAGCCTTGCCGGCGTCCGCAAGGGCTGCATCGCCGCGTTCGGGGTGGCCGACGCGGCATTGGGCACCGAGCGACTGGTGGTCGTGGCGGAGACGCGCGAGACCGATGCCACGGCGCGGGAGCGTCTCCGCCACGCGGTGCATCAACAGGTCGCCGACGCACTTGGGATCCCGCCGGACACGGTCGTGCTCGCCAGGCCGGGGTCGGTGCTCAAGACCTCCAGCGGCAAGGTGCGTCGAGGCGCCACCAAGGACGCCTACCTGGCAGGCTCGCTCGACCGTGGCGCCGGCTCGATGGCCACCCAGTGGCTGACCCTGGCCTGGCATGCCGTCGGCGGGGGTCTTGCCCAAACTGGAGGCTTGCTGCTCCGCGTCGGCTATACCGCGTACGTCCTCGGTCTTACGCTCGCCGCAGTGCCGCCGCTGTGGGCGCTGGTCGGACTGAGTCGTCGCACGATCAGCGCGCGTCGACTGCTGAGCCGATTCTCGCGGTTCGTGATCGCCTTGTCTGGCTGCCCGCTCGTGGTCACCGGACTCGAGCATCTGCACGACCTCGGCCCCGCCATCTTCGTCGCCAACCACGCCAGCTATGTCGATGTCGTCGTGATCCTCGCCACACTGCCTGCGAATCTGCGCTTCGCGGCCAAGGGCCGTCTCGCCACCTACCCGGTGCTGGGTACCATCATCCCGAAAGCGGGGTACATCACGATCCAGAAGGCAAAACTGGCCGAGCAGGTGGAGGGCGCCGACGATGTACGCACCGCACTCGCGGACGGCGAATCCGTGTTCGTCTTTCCGGAGGGCACGTTCGTGCGCTCACCCGGTCTGCTGCCCTTCAGGCTGGGCGCGTTTCGCGCGGCCGCGGACTCAGGACATCCAGTGGTGCCGATTGCGCTGGCCGGCACGCGTCACATCTTCCCGGCTGACACGCTGCTGTTGCGTCCCGGACGGATCACGATGACCATCGGCCCGCCGCTCCACCCAGGTGAGACCGGATGGAAGGAGACGGTGCGACTGCGGGACGAGACGCGACGTCTGATTGCACAGCAGGTCGGGGAGGGCGCGGGATGACGAACCCCCAGCACCTCGTCCTCGGCCTGGGGATGACGTGTTTCAGTCTCATGGGCCTGATGCCGCCGTGGGTCCACGTGCGATCGGACGAGCCAGACACGCGGGTGTCGGCCGGCTACGCGTTTATCACCGTGGGCCGGCAGATCGTACCTGACGAGCGGGACCAGCCACCCGACGACAGGAGGAAAGGCGGCCGCGTCGGCCGGGGAAGACGAACCTACCGGGGCGTCCCCGTCAGACTCTGGACGGCCGAGATCGACACGCACCGGCTGGTGCGGCAATGGGTGGCCGTCTCGGTCGCGACCGGGGCCGTCGTGTGGGTACTCGGCCCCCGACGACGACGCCCGGCACCGGGCACACGGGCGACACCGTCGGGGTCACCGCCCGAGTAACGGCGTGCCTGTCGCGCGGTCACGGCGTCAGCACCATCCGCCCGACCGCCCCACCGTCGCGTAGGTCATTCAACACGGCTTGGGCATCGCTCAAGGGCCGAGGTCGGATCGGAATCGGCGCGACCACGCCGCTCTCAACCAGACGCATCAATTCCCGCATCTCGTCGAGACTGCCGACATATGACCCCTGGACGGTGAGATTGCGCAACGGCCACAGCGGAATGGATGCCTGCAGCTGCCCACCGAACAGCCCAACGATCACGAGCAACCCGCCGGTGCCGAGCGCCTTGAAACCAAGTGACGCGGTGGCTTCGGCCCCCACGAAATCGATCACCGCTGCCGCGCCACCGCCCGTCAGCGCCCGGATCTGTTTCGCCGCGTCGGCGGCTCGCGCGTCGACCACTGCGGCCCCCGTCTTGGCCGCGGCCTGAAGCGGCGCCTCGTTGACGTCCACCGCGATCACGTCCGCCGTGGTCACCGCCTGGGCCAGTCTCAACGCCGCGAACCCCACTCCCCCGAGCCCGATGATCACGAGGGGACGCCGCCCCTCGACCCGGGACTGCACCTTGCGTACCGCGCCATAGGCCGTGAGCCCGGAGCAGGCGTAGGTGCATGCCAGCGTCACCGGGCGGTCACCGAAGTCGAGCAGGTAGCGCGGATGCGGGACCACGACGTGGTCGCTGAACCCACCGTGCCGCGCCACGCCGAGCGCGCGCGATCGCGGACACAGGTGCTCCTGACCAGCGGCGCAGGTTGGGCACTCGCCGCATCCGATCCACGGGTAGACAACGCGGCGCTCACCGACCTCAATCCCGGTCGCGTCGCCCCCGCACGCCACTACGCGTCCCGCAATCTCGTGCCCCAGGGTCAGCGGCAGCTCCCGCCCCTTGGACAGGTCCAGCCGCTTGCCCCCTCCCATGTTGAAGAAGCCGTCTCGCAGATGCAGGTCGCTGTGGCAGACGCCGCACGCTTCGACCTGGAGCAGCACTTCGGTGCCCACCGGATCCGGTCGCACCGATTCGACCTGTTCGAGGGGCTGACCGTATCGTGTCAGTTGATAGCTAAGCATTATTTAGACGGGGCTTTGCCCCGAACCCCACGCGACGGCTCCGCGGGGACCCCGAATGCCCCACTCCGCCGCCGCGGGGCGCGCATTATCGCGCGCCCGGGCCGGGGCGACAGCGCGTCCCGGCCAATC
>CALBET010000866.1 GCA_937888665.1 uncultured Acidobacteriota bacterium | reverse complement strand
ACCTTCACGCCGGTGATTGGTCTCTAGCAGCCCGTGGTGAAAGTCCCGCGTCGCACTGGGAGACCGCGGGCATCGGCAAGCGTGCCGGGCAGCTGCAGTACTCCGACGTGGCATGGGCCGCCGTGAAACATGGCGGACGCGGCATCCGCGCGGCTCGAAGAAGCTCCATCCGGGTGTCGACGGGTCCGGCGTGATCGTCGCGCACGCCCTCACCGGCGGGCACGTCGACGATGCGACGACCGCGATCGATCTGATCGCCTGCCGGCCGACCTCCTCCACAGCCTTGATCGTGCGATCTCGAGCGCTCGGAGAACACCTTCTTCCGATACAAGTCGATCATTGGGGAGCACCTCCGGGCCCGCGGTCCAGGAGGGCAGGCGAGTGAGGCTGTCCTCGCGTGCAACATCCTTAATCAGATGACGGCGCTTGACAGGCCAGCGTCGTACCGCATCGGTGGATGAAGCGCCGGTGGGTCGGGGTCGACTGCCGGTCAGTTTCGATCCGCGCACCAACACCGCTTCACGCGACCATCACGCGGGCTCGCCCTGCCGCTCGCGAACGAGGCTTTACGACGATCTCCACGTCGCTTCCCAGCAACACGAATCGGACCTCCGTCGCGCGAGGGACGGGTCGACACCTGCCTTCAGGTCGAGGAGCAGCGGCCCTACATATACGTCTTTGACGTATAGCACGAAATTGATATATTCTGCGCCATGGTCACCTTCGTGGAGACGAAGCTGTTCACGAAACTGCTTCATGACCACCTTGCTGACGACGAGTACGCCGCACTGCAACAGGCGCTCATCGAGAATCCTGAATCAGGTCGCGTCATTCGCGGTTCGGGCGGTGTTCGGAAGCTTCGGTGGGGCGTTGCCGGCCGCGGGAAACGCGGCGGCGTCCGAATCATCTACTACCTGCGGTTGGCACAGGGGCAGATCTGGATGTTGACGCTCTACGCCAAGAACATAGCCGACAGCATCCCCGTGGGCGTGCTGAGACAAATCAGGGAGGAAGTCGATGCCCAAGAGTGAGCGAGACATCGGTCGGGAGATTCTCGAGGGCATCCGCCAGCTCAGGCGAGGTCAACATGGCCGGATTACCACCGCGCCCTCGGTCGCGAGCATTCGTGAGAAGACCGGTCTGTCGCAGCAACGGTTCGCGGAATTGCTAGGGGTGTCGGTTCGGACCGTCCAAGAGTGGGAGCAAGGTCGACGGGCACCATCCGGCGCCGCTCGGACGCTGCTCAAGGTTGCCGAGAAGAATCCGGGGGCGCTCCTCGAAGTAGCCTAGTGCACCGCCAGGCGCTCTTTGCCACTTCTTGCAACGAAAGTCAGCACAGGCGTCCAACCGGATCAGCTATCCTGTCCGACGCGTGTCACCACCTCCGGAGCGCCCGCGAAGTGCTCCGACAGCTCCCGGATGAGCTCCTGGTGCTGCGGCGAGGCCAGAAAGTCACCCATCTGCTGGGCATCGGCCCAGGAGCCGACGACGACGACCCGATTCTCGTCGCGCTCGATCGACATCTCCGCCCCGCGCCAGGCGCTGCACTGGCCGAGGGTGGTGCCGGGTTGAAGAGGCATGATCAGTTAACAGGCACAAGGCGCTTGAGCTCCTCGAACCAGTTGAGCACGACGTGGATCTCCCTTGCGACGGTCTCGATCGGAAGCCGCTCGATCGCGAAGGACTGGCCGTCCGGAGACCCATCGAAGTTCCGGATCCCGCTCATCTCGAACAAGAGCGACGGCTGACCGAATCGCGGCACGCCGTCCGCGCCAGCCGTCACCGGTACGCGCATCACTCCGTCCTCCGCGAAGTAGAAGACCTCACTGCCGTCGGTGCTCCAGACAGGCCGCTGTCCGCCGGACCGCGAGATCAGGTCCCGGCGCGTCTCCGTCTCCGGGAACGGTCGTACGTAGATCTCGACGGCGCCGGACTCATCGGATTGATACGCGATCAGACGCCCATCGGGTGAGAACGCCGGTGCGGACTCGATGGCGGCGGTCATGATCAGGGGGTGCGGCTCAGCGGCTCCGCCCGGCTCGTGCAGCCAGATGTCGCTGCCGCGAAGGCTCCCTCTGCCGTACGCCAAGTACCGTCCGTCCGGTGACCAGGCAGACCGCGTCAAGCTCATGCCCTGGGACTGGGCGAACAGCGGCTCGGGCGTGCCACTGCCGTCGGCTCGCATCGCGTACCAGTTGTAGTCGCCGTCACGGTTCGACACGAACGTGATCCGGTCACCCGCACTCGTCCAGCTGGGGGCCACGTTGTCGCGATCCAGGGCGGCCTGTCCATCGACATGATGCAGATGAA
>CALBET010000865.1 GCA_937888665.1 uncultured Acidobacteriota bacterium | reverse complement strand
GAACCCGATCGGCGTCGCTGATGGTACCCACCGCCAGCGTCCGAGCCGAATCCGAAAAGAAGCCGTCCAGTACGACGCCGCAATCGACGCTCACCAGATCGCCTTCCTTGAGCACCACATCGTCGCGCGGAATCCCGTGAACCACCGCCTCGTTGACGCTCGTGCACAGAACCGACGGGAAGCCGTGGTAGCCCTTGAAAGCACCGCGCGCTCCCGCCTCGTCGATCATGGCCTCAGCCCGCCGATCGAGTTCACCGGTTGACACACCGGGTGCCACCATGGACTCGACCTCGTCGAGGATGCTGCACAGCAACTTGCCGGCCGCGCGCATCTTCTCGAGCTCAGCGGGCGTCTTGAGGCGAATCGGCATCAGCTGATCGCCTTCACAAGACGCGCCTGGACTTCGTCCAGGCTACCCACGCCATCGATCTCCTTGAGCAAGCCTTTGTCCGCGTAGAACGAGGCCAGCGGAGCCGTCATCTTCTCGTACGCCGCAAGGCGCGATCCAAAGACCTCCTCTGTGTCGTCCCTGCGCACGTACAGCTCGCTGCCGCACGAATCGCAGACATCGGCGACCGCCGGCGCGTTGTACCGCTTGTGGTACATCGCGCCGCAACCGCCGCAGCTCAGTCGTCCCGTCACGCGCTCCACGAGCAGCTCCGACGCGACGTTCACATTGACCACAACGTCCAGCTTCACACCGGCGTCATCGAGGGCCTGTGCCTGGGGCACTGTCCGTGGGAATCCATCGAGGATGAACCCGCCGGCGCAGTCCGCGTCAGTCAGTCGATCCTTGACGATCCCTACCACGACCTCGTCCGGGACGAGCTCGCCGGCAGACATATACTTCTCAGCACGCTTGCCCATCTCCGTCCCAGCCTTCTTGGCCGCTCGGAGCATATCACCCGTCGAAACCTGGGGAATCCCCATGCTGGCCGACAGACGTTTCGCTTGTGTGCCTTTCCCAGCCCCAGGGGGACCGAGCATCACGAGTCGAGACATGTTTTCCTCCGGAGAGAGTCAGCCGGCAGCGCGCTTGCGAATGCTACCCGCGCCGCCCGGAGCCCCACCGCCGGTGAAGCCCTCATAGTGGCGTGTAACCAGGTGGGACTCGATTTGGTTCACCGTATCCAGCGCAACGCCGACGATGATCAACAGTCCCGTGCCGCCGAAGTAGAACGTAACTCCCAGGAAATCCACCAGGAAGAACGGCAGCACACAGACCGCGGAGATGTACATCGCCCCACCGAACGTGATGCGCGTAAGCACCTTGTCGATGTACTCAGCGGTCTTCTTGCCCGGTCGGATGCCGGGTACGTACCCACCGACCTTCTTCATGTTGTCCGCCACATCAACCGGGTTGAATGTGACGGCCGTGTAGAAGTAGCAGAAGAAGATGTTGAGCGCCGTGTACGCCAGGTTGTAGCGCCAGTCGCCTGGCACCAGCGCGTTCCGAATCGCGACAGCCCACGCCTCCTCCGGGAAGTAACTCACGATCGTGCTCGGGAAGAGCAGGAGTGACATCGCGAAGATGGGCGGGATAACACCCGCAGTGTTGACCTTCAGCGGCAGAAACGAGCTCTGCCCCCCATAGATCTGCTTGCCGACCATTCGTTTGGCGTACTGGACCGGTATTCGCCGCTGTGCACATTCCATCCAGACGATGAAAGCGATGACCAACAACACCAGCACCAGAATGAACATCAGGTCGAACGTGCTCAGCTGCCCGTTCTCGTAGAGCGCCTGCGTCTCGATCAGCGCGTTCGGGAAGGTCGCGATGATACTCACCATGATGATGAGACTGATCCCGTTACCGACCCCTCGTTCTGTTATCTGCTCACCCAACCACATGATGAACGCCGTCCCCGTCGTCAGGGTCAGCACCGTCATCAAACGGAAGCCCCAACCCGGGTCCGTGACCAGACCTGGGTTCGAGTTGTTGAGCGACTCGAGATAGAAGGCGATCCCGAACGACTGCACGAGGCTGAGGACCACGGTTCCGTACCGGGTCCACTGCGTAATCTTCTTTCGGCCAGCCTCGCCCTCCTTCTGGAGGCGCTCGATCGTCGGCACGACCACAGCGAGAAGCTGGATGATGATGGAGGCGGAGATGTAGGGCATGATGCCCAAGGCGAAGATGCTCAACTGCTCCAGGGCGCCGCCCGAGAACAAGTTGAACAAATTCAGGAAACCGCCGGCAGGCTCGCTGCCACCCGAGAGGATCGCCGCCATCTGCGATCGGTCCACCAGCGGTACCGTGACGAATACACCGACGCGGTAGACTGCCAGCAGGCCGATCGTGAAAGCGATCCGCTTTTGCAGCTCCGGGACCTTTGCAATGTTGGCGAAGCTCGTCGACACGTCAGAGCACCTCGGTCTGGCCCCCCGCCGCGGCGATCGCCTCGGCAGCAGACTTGCTGAACTTATTGGCTTTCACCGTCAGCTTCTTCGTGATCGCGCCGCGGCCAAGGATCTTGATGAGATGGGTCTCGAGGACCTTCTCTTTGCCCTGACCAGGGCGAGCCATGCGGTGCCAGACGAGACCCTTCTCGGCGAGCGCCGCAGCGTCCACCACGTCACCGTCTTCGAACCGCTCCTCGAGAACCTCCAGGTTCACGACGGACCAGTCCTTGGCAAAGATGTTGGTGAAACCGCGCTTCGGGAGGCGGCGATGCAACGGCATCTGCCCACCCTCAAAGCCTGCGGGCACCTTGCCGCCGGAGCGGCTCTTCTGACCCTTGTGGCCACGACCGGCGGTCTTGCCGTTTCCGGTCGCGACTCCGCGCCCCTTGCGCTTGCGGTCCTTGGACACGCCTGCGGGGGGTACCAGGTTGCTCAGGCTCATTGTCAGCCCTCCTGCACTTCTTCGACCACCACGAGGTGGCCGACCTTGCGGATCATGCCCCGAATCTGCGGCGTGTCCGTATGGATAACCGAGTAATGCATCCGGCGCAGGCCGAGTGCCTCCACCGTCCGGACCTGGGACTTCTCCCGACCGATCGTGCTGCGCTTGAGCGTAATCTTCAGTTTGGCCGCCGACATGCGTGCGCCCTCCCTAGCGTGCAGGTGAGGTCGAAGCCTCAGGCCTGGTTCTCGTCCACTTTGCGGCCAAGACGGCTGTAGTACTCCTCTGCGCTCATGAGCTGCAGAAGACCTTCCATCGTGGCCTTGACCATGTTGTGCGGGTTGTTGGAACCGAGCGATTTGCTCAGCACATTGCCCACACCTGCCGCCTCGAGCACCGCGCGCACAGGACCACCGGCGATGACGCCAGTACCCCGCGCTGCGGGCTTGAGCAACACGCGTCCCGCGCCGAACTCGCCGATCACGTGATGCGGGATCGTGCCGTTCACCAGGGGAATCGTGACCATGTCACGGGTGGCTTGCTCCTTGCCCTTGCGAATTGCTTCGGGCACCTCGTTCGCCTTGCCGTGACCGATACCAACCTTGCCCGCACCGTCACCGACGACGACCACAGCACTGAAGCTGAAACGCCGACCGCCTTTGACGACCTTTGCGACACGGTTGATGTGGATGACTTTGTCCCGAAGGCCGTCATCCTTGAATTTTCTGCGTTGGTGATTTCCGCGAGCCATGTCTCGAATCTCCGTTAGAAGTCCAGACCAGCCTCGCGAGCACCTTCTGCAAGGGACTTCACGCGACCGTGATACTTGTATCCATTTCGGTCGAAGACGACCTGGGCGATCTGCTTCGACACCGCGCGCTCAGCGAGCACGCGACCCACGACTTTCGCCGCGTCCTTCTTGCCCAGCTCGCCAATCTCCGCGGCGACATCCTTGTCCAGCGTGGAAGCTGCGACCAGCGTCGTCCCGTCCAGGTCATCGATGACCTGGGCGTAGATGTGGCGCAGGCTTCGGAAGACCGACAAGCGCGGACGACTTGCGTCGCCGCTGATGCGCTTGCGGATCGACTTGCGCCGCCGGATTCGGCCCAGACGCCGTTGGGTGGTGTTGTTAGCCATGATTCGCTCCTACCGCGCGCCGGACTTACCGGCCTTACGCGTGATAACTTCTTCGGCGTACTTGATGCCCTTGCCCTTGTACGGCTCCGGCGGACGGAAGGACCGGATGATCGACGCAGCAGAACCCAACTTCTGGCAGTCGATACCGCGCAGAGTCATGTTGTTCTTCTTGTCGAC
>CALBET010000864.1 GCA_937888665.1 uncultured Acidobacteriota bacterium | reverse complement strand
CCTGCACTACTCGGACCCGAGCCTGATGCGGGCCAACCGGGTAGACCGGGACACGGCGTTTCAGGACGACCTCATCACCATCTACCTCGACACGTTCCTCGACCAGCAACGGGCGTACGACTTCGACCTGAACGCGTTCAACGTGCAGGGTGACGGCATCGTCAGTACCGGTGGACGTGGCGGGCCGATCCCGCCGGCAGACCGCTCCTGGGATGCGCTCTACTACAGCGCGACCGAGATCGTCGACGACGGCTACACGGCGGAGATGGCGATTCCTCTCAAGAGCCTCAGGTATCCGCAACGCGCGCCGGGCGAGCCGCACCAGTGGGGGTTCCAGTTCGTTCGTGAAATCAAGGGCAAGAACCAGGAAAACGACGTCTGGGCCCCGATGTCTCGAGACGTGGCTGGGTTTCATCGCCAGATGGGGCTCATGGAGGGGATGACTGAGTTCTCTACCAGCCGAAACCTCGAGTTCCTGCCCACCTTCACCGCTATCAAGTTTGGCTCGCTCGACACCGCGACTGGGGGGTTCGTCACGCAGGACGCCGACCCCCAAGCGGGTCTGAACATCAAATACGGGCTCACCTCCAATCTGACGGTCGGTGTCACGTTTAACCCCGACTTCTCGCAGATCGAGTCGGACCGACCGCAGATCGAAGTCAATCAGCGTTTCCCGCTCTTCTTCAGTGAGTTGCGACCGTTCTTCGTCGAGGGGGCTGAGATCTTCGCCTTTCCCGGTCCCGTGACGTTTGTGCATACCCGCACCATCGTGGACCCGACGTGGGGCGCGAAGCTGACCGGCAAGTCGGGCCGGTTCTCACTCGGGGTGCTGACCGCCGAGGACGAAGCGCCGGGGAACCTCGAGGACAGTTCGGATCCGCTGTTCGGGGAGACCGCTCAGAATTTCATCGGTCGCGTGAAATACGATGTCTATTCCGAGTCGCACATCGGCGCCGTCTTCACCGACCGTGAGTTTCTTGACGCCAGTAGCAAGCTGGGGGGCATTGACGGCAGCTTCCGGCTCTCGCGGTCGATGACCACCGCCTTCCGCATGATCGGGACCCGGCATCGCGATCTCGATGGCGTCGACCGCGACGGGCATGTCTACGATGCCAGCATTCAGAACACGGGCCGCAACCTCAGTTTTTTTGCCGCCGCCAACGAGATCAGCCCGGATTTCCGAACCGACGTCGGGTTCGTCCGTCGCCGAGATCAGCGTCAGGCGGTCGGGAACATCGGCTATCGCTGGTGGCCCGAGAGCTGGATCATCAACTGGGGACCGCGATTCGACTACAACCGCATCTACGACTTCGACGACGTGCTGCAGGACGAGCAACGGGGTCTCGGACTCAACTTCAGTTTCGCCAGGAATCTGTCGTTCAGCGCCAACCTGGGCCGCGACCTGGAGCGGTTCGGTGGGGTCGACTTCCGCAAGACGGAGTACTCGATCAATGGTGGCGTGAACACCAGCCGGGCGCTGGCCATCAGGGCCAACTACTCGCAGGGGGATCAGATTTTCTTCGACGCCGACAACCCGTTTCTGGGGGATGGGCGCAGCGCGCGGCTGAACGTGACCGTGCGGCCACTCGCGCGCCTCAGCTCGGACCTCAGCGTCAATACGAGCCGGCTCACGGATCCGCGCAACAGCGACCTCCAGGTGTTCGACGTGCAGATCTACCGCGCGCAGAGCATCCTGACGTTCACCGACCGTCTGCTGATGCGGAACATCACCGAATACAACACGTTCGACAAGGACCTCGATTTCAACGTCCTTTTCACCTATCGCATCAACGCGGGGACGGTGTTCTTCTTCGGGTATGACGACCACTATCGTCAGGAAGACCGGATCGAGGGGGATGCTGACGGGGACGGGTTCGACGAGCGGCTGTTCTTCACCAGCGACCTGCGCCGCACCAACCGAGCGGTCTTCACCAAGCTGCGATACTTGTTCAGAATCTGAGCGCGCTGCTAGCACTACTCTGTTAGATCTGCAGTCTCACCGACCGCAGCGCCTCGATGCGTACCGTGGCGCAGGCCTTCATCTGCGAGGCAAGGCTAAAGCCTTGCCCCACTGATGTCGACACAAGTGGGCGACGGGCTGCTAGGCTTTCACCGCGGTTTGCTAGATACTTTCGGACGGGCAACTCCTCGTCTGCCCAGCCCGTCGTCGCCAATCGTCGCCAGTTCATGACCCACACAAGCCGGTTCCTGTCGACCGTCGCCCTCGTCGCGCCGCTCCTGGTCGCGGTGCCCGCGTCGGCACAGTCCGGGCTGGACCCCGTGGACCTCCGGGGCCGACGAGTGATCATCGTGGCGCCAGACGCGGACGACCCGCGCATCGAGTTGACCCGCGCCGCGCTGGGATTCTGGAACCGAACGCTGTCCGAGGTTGGGGTTGATATCCGCCTGCGTGAAGCGTCGCTCGTGGTCGCGTCCCCGGGCGTGCGGGCCATCGAGACGTTCGCCCGGTTCGTGGCGCAGCGTGGCGGACGGATTCCGAAGGGTTCGTCTGGGCCGCAACCACCGCCCGAGCTCAAGGAGGTCGGCGGCGACGTGGTCGTCCTGCTCTCGCGACAGCCCCTGCTCCCGTTCGCGTGGCCGCTGGTCGGCTCACCTGACTACTTCGTGGTCATCCGAGCCCCAGAGCCGCGACGGACCGGGGATCTGCGCGTGTTGCGCAACATCATCGCGCACGAACTGGGTCACACCCTCGGGCTCACCCACCACCGCGCGAGCTTCACCCTGATGTGCGGTCCGTGTTCCGCGATAGCCGCCGCTGACGACACGCTGGAGTGGCTCCCCCTCACCGATATCGACCTGGAACGCCTGCAAACACTCCACGCCCCGCGGTAACCCCCCGGCTTTCTCCGTTCGGCTCCTCGTAGCAAGGGCCTTCAGGCCCGGGTGGGCCTTCAGCGCCCGCCGCCGGCCGGCGCCGAGACGCCGACGCCGTGCTGGTACACCAGACGTGCCCCCAACTCGGCGGTGGTCGTCAGCAGCAACATCCCCCCAAGCCCCACGACCGCCAGCGCCGCCGCGGCGCCGCGCCCAAGCCGCCCGTGCCGGAGCTGGAGAGCAACCCGACCAGCCATCACCAGCCCGAAGTACCACACACACCAGAGCGCCTGCTCCCAGTGCTGCGTCACGACGGCCTGCGCCAACCCTGGGGTAAACACGTCGGGCGCCGCGTTGCGGCCAGTGAGGTAGGCGACGACGAGCATCACGGTGCCGCCAACATAGAGCCCGGTTGAGACGAGCCCCAGTGTGGCCCGGTCCTCACGGAGGAGGGCGATGAGATCGACGGCGACCGCCGTGACGAGTAGCCCGATCGGCAGGTGCACGATGAGCGCGTGTGGGTTGGGAGCCCAGTCGGCCAGCCCGGTCATTGAGTGGCGAGTCTGGCAGAGCGCCGTGGACGGCGCAAGCCCGCCACAGACTACCTATTGCGAGACGCGCCAGGGCGACACGTCGGGCCAGGTCTCCAGTGCGCTGAGCGCCCACTCGGTTGTCTCCTCGGTATGGCAGCTTGTGCAGGGGTTGGGAATGCCGTACCGGTCCGTCAGGGCGGGAGACACGAACTTGAACGTGTGGCTTCGCACGTTGATGTTGCCGACGGTGCGGGCGATCTCCGGCATGTGACAGGCGATACACGCGCTGCCCTCCCCGTCGGGTTCATGTTGCGTGTGATACGCCACAGACCCGCGCGGTCCGGCCTGCAGTTGCGGCCCGTGACACTGGAGACAGACCTCGTTGCCGGGAGCGATGAGGTCGGCGTTGTGCTCGGTGCCGTGCACGTCGTGGCAGCCGTAGCACGTCACGCCCTTCACCGACATCTGACTTTGCACGAAGTCGTTGCCCTGCATCCGGTTCTTGTGGGCCGAGCCGTCGGGCCAGTGCGTAAACGTCTCCTCGCCCAGCTCAGGGCCGTCGAGTTCCCAGTACTCATGCAGCCGCTCGCCCGGCCGGTAGCCCACCGGCCAATCGTAGTACCGCCCGTCGATCGGATTCTCGAGGGGTTGGCCCTGCGAGTGGCACTGGATGCAGATGTCGTCCGCCCTCACCGGGTCGAGTCGGGCCGGGTTCACGATACTGGCGGCCGCCTGGTCGACGTTGTGGATGCTGCCCGGACCGTGGCACGCTTCGCACCCGACGTTCCATTC
>CALBET010000863.1 GCA_937888665.1 uncultured Acidobacteriota bacterium | reverse complement strand
CTGATCGAACGCCGCAGCGGGCCGCTTCCTCGTGGATTCCAGCGGAGCGAGTATCTGCTCGACCACGGCATGGTCGACATGGTCGTCGACCGACGCGAACTGACGCCCACCCTGGCGCGATTGTTGCGTTTTCTGGGCACTTCGTCTCTGGTCGCAAGACCCGTCGCGGGACCCGTCGCGGCGGCGGTGCGCGACGCACCGGCTCGAACTGACCCTGCCCTCCCCCTCGACCTGCGGCTCGATTGACGACCCTACGACTTCGCCCATGGACTCACTGCGCACACTGGCGTCGCTACAACGCTTCGGCATCAAACCAGGGCTCGACACGATCGGGCGGGTGACCGCCGCCATGGGCGACCCCGCGTCGTCGTATCTCACCGTCATTGTCGCCGGCACCAACGGCAAAGGCTCTGTCGTGGCGATGACGGACGCCGCCCTCCGCGCCGCAGGCTACCGCGTGGGCCGCTACACGTCGCCCCACCTCCGCACCCTGACGGAACGATTTGTGGTTAACGGAACGCCCATCGAGGAACCGGATCTCGGCCAGGAGGCCAAGGCCGTCCAGGACCGGGTCGACGCACTCCTCGCCGACGGCACGCTGTCGCAACCAGCCACGTTTTTCGAGGCGACGACCGCGATTGCGTTGTCCTGGTTCCGCCGGCGTTCGGTTGACGTGGCGCTGCTGGAAGTTGGACTAGGGGGACGGTTCGACGCAACCAACGTCGTGACGCCGATCGCCGGCGCCATCACCCCGATCGGACTGGACCACCAGGAGTACCTGGGCGACACACTCGAGACGATCGCGGCGGAAAAGGCGGGGATCATCAAGCCCGGGATGGTGGTGGTGACGACGGAAACCCGGCCTGAGCTGCTCGCGGTGTTCGACGACACGTGCCACGCACGCGGCGCGCGCCTGGTGCGAGCGGCGGAGGCGACCGAGGCGGTCGTCAGCCGCGACCGGTTTGCCACCGAACTCCAACTCACGACCCCGCGACAGGCGTACCCGCGGTTCCGGCTCGGGCTCGCCGGCGCGCATCAAGTGTCGAACGCGATCGGTGCGGTGCGGCTGCTGGAGGAGCTGTCGGATGTCGGCCTCCCGGTCGCACCGGACGCCATCGTGAGCGGGCTGACCCACGTCGAGTGGCCCGGGCGCCTCGACCTGGTCCACGTGGGGAACGAGGGCGCCATCCTGTTCGACGCGGCCCACAACCCGGCCGCGGCCATCACGTTCGCCGCGTTCTTGCGCGAGACCTACCCGGAGGGACTTCCCCTCGTCGTCGGCGCGATGGATGACAAAGACACTGACGGTATTATCTCGGCGCTGCTCCCGTGTGCGACCGAAATCATCTGCACGGCGCCCGAGACACCGAGGGCGGTGCCGCCCCGGGAGCTCGCCGCCCGCGTCCGACGGCTCAACGGCAGGACACCGGTCACGGCAGAGTCGAACCCGTGGAAGGCGGTCGCCGCCGCGTGGCGGCACGGGAACACGGTCGCTGTCACCGGGTCCATCTTCCTGGTCGGTGAAGTGCTCTCAACCGCCGAAGCGCGGGGCGCCACCCGGAGGCGGAGCGGCGGATGAGCGACGGCATGCCGCGTGATATCCTTCGAGGATCCTGCTGAGGGTAGAACGGACGCCCAGCGACACCCCCCGCCTGTCGGATGACACGCCCTATTATCCTGTTCTGCTGTCTCGCCATCGCTCTGACGGCCGGCTCGGCCCGCGCCCAAGTGCCGGATGCCATCACCGGCCAGCGCAGCATGGTGCTTACACAGGACGGGACGCATTTCCTGTGGACCGAGAATGTCGAATTGAGCGGAGGTTCCGGCGACGAAACCTGGGAATTCTACGCGGACCAGGTGGATTTCTACACCGACGAGTCGCGACTGGTCGCGACCGGTAGTGTCGTGTTCACGTCCGGTGGCGGCCGGATAGCGGCCGACCGGGCCGAATTCAACACCGACGACTACACCGGCACATTCTTCAATGCGAGGGGCTCGACGGTACTGGTGGAAGACGTCGTGCCCAGCATGTTCGGGACCGCGGAACCGGAAATGCTCTTCTGGGGCGAGACCATGGAGAAAACCGGGACCCGGACATACAAGCTCACGCGAGGTGGCTTCACGTCGTGCGTGCAACCAACGCCCCGGTGGGAGGTCAAGGCAGGGTCGGTCACGCTCAATCTGGATCACTACGCCGTGCTGCGCAACGCGGTGCTCACCGTCAAGGACGTGCCGCTGTTCTACCTCCCCATCATGTACTACCCGATCCAGGGGGAGGACCGCGCCACCGGGATCCTGATGCCGACCTACGGGGCCTCGACCATCCGGGGCCAATCGATCAGCAATGCGTTTTTCTGGGCCATCAATCGGAGCCACGACGCGACGGTCTTTCATGACCTGTTCACCTCGACCGGGCAGGGATTCGGCGGGCAATATCGCTACGTGGCAGGCCCACGCTCGCGGGGAAACGTGGAAACATACCTCCTGAACGAACGGGAGACCAGCCTGACCGACCGGTTCGGTCCCGGCACCGGGGACTCGACATTCCCGGCTCGACGCAGTCATCAGATCCGCGGGAACGCGCAGCATCGCATTTCGGACTCGATCACCGCCCGCGGGCAGGTTGACTACTTCTCCGACGTCACGGTGCAGCAGACGTACCAGACCAACGTGTTTGAATCCTCGAACAGTTCCCGGAGCTTCGGCGGCAACGTCACGGGGTCCTGGGGCGCCTACACCCTCAGCGGCACCGGAGACGTCGCCGAGACCTTCTTCGGAGCGGAGGATGCCAGCCGCTACGGCTCCGGCCCGCGCGTCTCGTTCAATCAATCAGAGCGCTCGCTGCTGGGCTCTCCCGTGTATTTCGGCTTCACGACCGAGTACGCAAACCTGCTGCGCCGGTCGCGCTTCGGCGAGGAGGAAATCAATTCGGGCTTGAATCGAATCGACGTCAACCCACTGGTGCGCGTGCCATTCACCAAATGGCCGTTCCTGACCGTGAACTCGTCGGTCGCCTGGCGACAGACCTACTGGACCGAGAGTATCGATCAGTCCACCGGGAGCCAGATCGACACCGGGGTCGGCCGCTCGTTCATCGAGATGCAAGCGCTGATCACCGGCCCGGTATTCGTCAAAGTCTGGGACACCCCAGGCAGCAGCTATTCGGAGCGGATGAAGCATGTCATCGAACCGCAGCTGAGTCTGCAGCGAGTCACCGCGGTCGACAACTTCGATCAGATCGTGCAGCTCGAGGGTACCGATTCGATTGTCGGGAACGTCACCCAGCTCCGCTACGGGCTCAACAACCGCCTCTATGCCAGGCGGGCTGAAGGCGGCGGACCGGCGGTCGCACAGGAGATTCTCACCGTGACCCTAGAGCAGAGTTACTACACGGATGAGAACGCCGCGCAGTTCGACCGGCAGTTCCGAACCAGCTTCCAGGGCGAGAGCGCGGCACCGAGCAAGTTCTCTCCAGTGGCCATTACGGCAAGAGCCAACCCGACCGGCTTGTTATCCGGAACGTTTCGGGCCGAGTACGACACCCAGTTCTGGGCGTTTCGCACCATCGGCGCCGACGCCAGCATCGAGCTCGGCGGGTGGTTCCAGCAGGTGACGGGCTGGAGCCAGCGGCGCTTTGTCGAGGGACTGCGTGGGTTCGATATCCGCGACAACCTGGACCACTACCTCAACTCGTTCACGAGCGTGAAGACGCCGGACGACACGATGGGCGGGGTCTACCAGTTCAACTACGACATTCTCGGCGGCCGGTATCTTCAGCAGCGGGTCGTCTGGTATTACAACGCGCAATGCTGCGGCGTCGCCTTTGAGTACCAATCGTTCAACCTCGAGGGGCTTGGTTCCCGGGTGCGGGTCGCCAAGGACCGGCGCTTTAATCTCTCGTTCACGCTGGCCGGCCTCGGGACGTTCTCCAACATGCTCGGGGCCTTCGGCGTCGGAAACGGAGCTGGCGAACTGCGTTGAAGGGTCTCGTCTTGAGCGGGGCAAGGGCAGCCGGCTCCGGTCAAGCCGTCCGCCTTCCGCTTCATGTTCATGCTGGGTGACAATCCCGAGGTCAGCATCCGATGGTAGAACCCACTGTGGAAGTGCTCGTCACCGGCGGAGCCGGTTTCATCGGCAGCAACTTCGTCCTTCACGCCCTGG
>CALBET010000862.1 GCA_937888665.1 uncultured Acidobacteriota bacterium | reverse complement strand
TGCCGGCATGTGGAGCTGTGCGACCAGTATGTCCCGATGGGCGAACCCGACCGGAATGGCCGCCGCCGTCCTGGCGCTCTGGAACAGCAGCCCCATTGACACCAACAGCACGCAGGAGAGTCCCACCTGCGCGACCACGAGTGTGTGCTGGGCGCCCAGACGCCCCGTCGCGGTGTACCCGGACGCGAGACGCAGGGCGCCAAAGGGGTCCCGAGAGACAAACGACAGACTGAGCCCCAGGACCGTCAAGAGGCCAGCCAACGCCGCCACGAGCCAGACGATCGTGAGCGCCCGTATGTCAACGCCACCGGCCAACTCCAGCGTCGCCACCTGAGGGAACGAGCCCAGTATCGGCTCCGTCCAGCGGAAGGTCAGCAGAGCGAGCACCGCCCCGAAGGCCACGACCACGAGCACTTCGCTGACTACCAGGCGGAAGAGCCGGATCGTTCCGGCGCCGAGCAGTGCCCGAAGCGCCAGCTCACGGGCCCGTTCCGCCCGGCGCGTCAAGAACAGCAGTACGACGTTGCCGCAGGCTGCGAGCAGGAACCCGATCGTCATGGTGACGACCACCGCCAAGAACTGCGTGGTCTGCTCGTGGACCGGCGCGTCGACCCGAAGGCGATTGATCGGCAGCACGGCCAGCCGCCACGGCGACGAGGTGGGTCTGGGGTCGGCACCGGCCTGCACGCGCTCGGCGGCGACGTCCCCAATCGCCCTGGCCTGCGCGACCGTCGCGTCATTCGCGAGCCGGCCGACCAGCGTAAAGAACCGGCTGTTCCGAAGGTCCAACAGGTTGGAGCCGGGCAACAGCTGGTCGATCATTGAGCGAGGAATCCACAGATCGGGATGATGCGCGCGCGAGAATAGTGGGCTCGCCGCGACGCCGACCACCGTGTACGCCTGTGCATCAATAAGTACCGCTCGGCCCAGCACGTCGGCGTTCGCCGCGAAGTGGTCGCGCCAGACCTGCTCGGTCAAGACCACGACCGCGTGCGCGCCAGGCGTCACGTCATCGAGTGGAGTCAGGGTGCGTCCAATCGTCGCCCGTATGCCCAGAACGGGGAAATACGTCCCTGAGACGACCCCGACGCTGAGCCGAACTGGCGCGGCATCCGCCACCAGGGTGCGATCGACGTGACCGATGGCCGCCACGCCGAACACGCCTTCTGACAGATCTCGGAGCGCCTCGAAGGTGGGATTGGAGACCTGTGCGAGCTGGCCGCTCGAATCGTCAACGCGAGCCACCGTGAACAGGGCGGACGCGTTCGGCAGGGAAAGGCGGCGCCAAAACGCGCGGTCAACCGTCGAGAGCACAACGGCCGTCGTCGCGATGGACAGCCCGAGCGTGACGATGCTGACGATCGTGAACCGCGGCGTCTTCGTCAGTGCCCGAACACTCACCCGGACATCAGTGGCGATCTCGTCGATCCAGCGCCAGCCCCACATGTCTCGCGTGACCTCTTTGACCAGGCCAACATTCCCGAACTGCCGGTGCGCCGCCGACCACGCCTCATCTGGCGACTGCCCCGTCGCAATCCGTTGCTCCGCGTCAAGCTGCAGGTGGGCTTGAATCTCCTCCTCGAACTCCCGTTCGGCAACTCCACGGCGGAGCACCCGGGACACGAACCACCGCCATTTGCGCCCCATACCAGCTCCTCTTGCTGCACCGGCCCTCGGGATCAATCGTCTGCGGGCGACTGCTAATGGCTGGGGGTCATCACACCGGCCACGGCCGAGACCATCAGGTCCCACTTCGATCGCTCTGCCAGGAGCTGCGCCTTGCCCGCGCGCGTCAGCCGGTAATATTTCGCCCGCTGGTTCTTGTCGGAGGTCTGCCACTCCGATCGCAACCATCCCCGTCGGTCCAGTCGATGCAGCGCCGGGTAGAGCGATCCGGTCTCGACTCGGAGCACATCGTGGGACTGAGCCTGTATCGCCAGGGCGATGCCGTGCCCGTGTCGAGGTCCCCACTGCAGGGTCCCCAGAATCAACAAGTCCAACGTCCCTTGGAGGAGCTCAATCCTGTTCTGCGCCTTGCGTGTCTTGGCCATTGATGTAGAGAGGCTACTACCATGGCCTGTAGAATGTCTACTACTCAATGGAAGGACCGTCGCAGGATTGCTCCTGCCTTGTCGTGGAGTGACGTCCCAAGGACGCACCGAGGGGATCTCAAGCAGAGCGGTACTGCTGTGGTTGCAGCGTTGAACCGCTCTCGAGGGGAAGTCACGGCCGACTGGACCTGCCCCCTCCGCAGGGAACATCCAATGAACTAATCGGTGTCGGTGTCCCGCGGCGGGTGACGACTTGCATGTAGTTCCCCCCTGTCTCGCAGCTACATCCGAGCATCTGGTCGCTCGGCGATCCGTTGCCAGGCTTCGTGCCCGACGGGCGGTCTGATGACGACCGACTCCCGTGCGCTCGGCGGCGCTCCAGTGTATAAGGGTGGCATCCGCGGCGGGCGACATGAAAATCCCGGTGCAGGCGACTTGTGTGCGAAGCCAATCGCGCGTAGCGGGAGTCTAACCTTTCGGGCGGCCACCACCGGCCAACAGGTTCGGCATGGGAGGTGCGCCAGGTGCGACTGCGGAACCCGTTCGAGAATCAGGCCACGGCTACCGCCGGCGGCGGAGTGTCCGTCCGTATCCCGCCGAGCGTGTTGGTGTGCGCAACTGTCTCGCGCACGCTTGTCGCCGCGACGCTCAGTATTGTCAGCATCGTCGCTTCTGCTCCGCAGGGGGCCTACGCGTGGCAGGGTGGTAGCGCTGAGAAAGTCAAAGTCTTCCTTGATTGTCAGACGTTTGGCTGTGACTTTGACTTCGCTCACCGCGAAATCCTCTGGGTCGATTGGGTGCGAGACCGCGAGGACGCCGACGTCCACCTGCTCGTGTCATCAACCCAATCGGGGGGCGGGACCGTTTATGACATCCAATTCATCGGGCGACGCCGGTTCGACGGGAAGGATGTCTCGCTGACCTTCGCCTCCTCGACGACCGACACGCGGGACGATCGCCGGCGCGGGCTGACGGACCGCTTCGCGCTGGGGCTGGTGGGTTACGCCGGGAACACGCCGGCCGCCGACTTCCTCAGCGTCGACTTTGATCCGCCCGAGGCGGGAGGGGAGGCCGCGGTGACGCCCGACAACGATCCGTGGAATCTCTGGGTGTTCGCGGTGTCGGCCGGCGGGTCCGCGTCCGCCCAGTCGTTGACGTCGTCGACGAGTGTGAACGGGTCGTTGTCGGCGAGCCGGACGTCCGAGGACTGGAAATTTCGGTCGGGCGGCCGCGCGAACTACCGCGAACAGGACTTCGAGTTCTCCGATGACACCGCCACCACCAGTATCCGTCGTACGTCGGGGACGGACGTGCTGCTTGTGCGTAGCGTCGGTCCCCATTGGGGCATTGGCGGCCGCGCGTCGGTCACCTCGTCGACCTTTTCGAACCAGGACCTACGCGTCAACGTCCAGCCGGCCGTCGAATACAACCTGTTCCCGTATGACGAGTCGAGTCGGCGGCAGCTCACTTTTCTGTATCAAGCGGGTCCGTCGCGAGTCCGCTATGACGAAGTGACGATTTTTGGAAAGTTGGAGGAGACGCTGTACGAGCAGATGCTGGTTACCTCGCTCAGTTTGCAGCAGCCGTGGGGGTCATCTACCGTTTCGGTAACGGCATCGAATTTCATGAACGATAGTTCGAAAAACCGGGTCACGCTGTTCGCGAACGCCAACGTGCGGATCGTACGTGGTCTGTCGGTCAACTTCTTTGGCAACATCGCCCGGGTGCGTGACCAGGTGTTCCTGCCACGGCGGGACGCGTCTGATGAAGAGGTCCTGTTGCGGCAACGAGATCTGCAGACCAGTTTCGACTATCAATTGAATGTGAACGTGCGTTTTACGTTCGGGTCTATCTTCAACAACATCGTCAATCCGCGCTTTGACTCGGGCGGCGGCAATTTCTTTATCTTCTTCTGACCCCCATCCCGGATGACCGCCGACCCGCGCCGTCTGTAGCCCGATGACCTCGCAGTTGGGGGTAAGAAGGCGCGCGGTTCCTCCGTGGAGGGCGGGCATACTCTGACCCTTCGGGGTGAGTGCGTCGGGTGCCGTCGTGGTCACCGCCATGCTCGACCGCCTCCTCCACCACGCCCACATCCTCAAGTGCGGGC
>CALBET010000861.1 GCA_937888665.1 uncultured Acidobacteriota bacterium | reverse complement strand
CCCCTCTGGCAGAGAAGTATCCCTACGTCGTCATCGACTGTCCGCCCACGCTGGGGTTGCTCACGGTCAACGCACTCGTCGCGTCGACCCACCTGCTCATCCCGATACAGTCCTCGTACTTCGCGCTCGAAGGCACTGACGATCTGCTGGAGACGGTAGAGAAAGTCAGGATGCGAGCCAATCCCGCCCTCGAGATACTCGGCGTCCTCATCACCATGCATGACCGGCGCACATCTCTCGGGCGGGATATCCAGTCAGAGATCAACAAGGTCTTCGGAGCGAAGGTGTTCAAGACAGTCATCTCGAAGAACGTCCGACTGGAGGAGAGTCCAGCCTATCGGGAGTCGATCTTTTCCTTCGCCCCAGACTCGAAGGGTGCGTCCGACTACTACAGCCTGTGCGAGGAGGTGATGGACCGTGCCTAGACGCGGACTCCCGCGGGCTGTGTCCATGCGTCACGACGAGCACTACGTCGAGGCGCTGGCGGCTTCGTCCGGAACGCCGATCGGTCGCTTGATTCCGATCGACCAAGTTGACCCAAACCCTGACCAGCCCAGACAGGCCATGGGTGACCTGTCCGAGTTGATGGCCTCGATTGCCGAGAAAGGGATCGTTGAACCGCTCATCGTCAGACAGCGCCGTGGGCGGTTCCAGATTGTGGCAGGGGAGCGCCGCTACCAGGCGGCGGTGCAGGTGGGTCTCCACGAAGTACCGGCTGTCATCCGTGACGTCGATGACGCTGAGCTCATCGAGATTGCGCTGATCGAAAACATTCAACGCAAAGACCTGAGCCCGTTCGAAGAGGCGGAGGCCCTCCAGACCCTGGTCAGGGAATATGGCCTCAAGCATGAAGAACTCGCCAGACGGCTTGGGAAATCTCGCACGTCGGTCACCGAGTCGCTCAGCCTCACGATCATGCCTGACGACGTCAGACAGCTTTGTCGGCTGGCCGACATTGGCTCCAAGTCGTTGCTGTTACAGATAGTTAGGCGAGGAGAGCCGCAGAAAATGATCGCGCTCGTGGAAACGCTCGCGCGTGATGTGGGCCCAGCCACACGAGAGCAGGCACGAGCAGCCACCGCCAAGCCACGACCTGGACGCCCCAAGGCGTTCACGTTCACGTATGTGCCTCCCGCGAAAAGCTTCAACCTTAGCCTGCGATTCAGAAAATCCAAGGTGGACCGCGACGAGATCATCACGGCGCTCACCGACATCATCGAAGAACTGAAACAGGCGGACTGACGGCCGCCTGCAATCGGGAACGTGGCCGGGACAAACAGGCTTCGCCAGCAACTGCCGTTTTGTTTTGACCCCTAAGTTAACATAACACCCCTTATTGGACCCAATAAATACAGCCTCGAAGAAGGACGAAATTGAAATTCTGGGGATACTTGGTGCTGCTCTGGAGCGCCGGTCCGAATCAGGCAGCCGAAATTTTCGAGAAATTCAAGGGCTTGCCAGAGCGTCGGTCCGCGGTTCTTCGGTTCGCCAATTCTTCAAAACTTGAGGTTTTTGGGATTTTCGTCGCCAAGAGCAAACGCTGAACCGAAATTTCAAATTTGGTGGTTGGCCGGATCGTCGGTCCGCAGACCTTCGAAATTCTTCGACTCGCGGTTCTTGGGATTTTCGTCGCCAAGAGCAAAGGTTGGGTGAAGCCGTGGTCGGCGCCGCCGGATCTGGACCTCAAGCCTGAGGCGGCTGGGACTCCCCTCCTGGGCGCACCTCAACCCCTTCCCCGCTCTCGCGCCGATAAAGCGGATGGTAGAATTCGAACACAGTCATGCTCCGCACGATCGACCGCTACATTATTAGGGAAACACTTCCGATGGTGTTTCTCAGCCTGCTCGTCTTGACCTTCGTGCTCATGATCCCTCCGATCATGGGGCAGGCGCAGGAGCTCCTGGCCAAGGGCGTCGACTTCGCCACCGTGGCAACCCTGATGGGGTTGCTCATTCCGCAGGGCCTTGGCGTGACCATTCCGATGGCCCTGCTCATGGGCTTGCTCATGGGATTGGGTCGCTTGTCGGGCGACCGGGAAACGGTGGCCATGCAAGCCTGCGGCATCAGTTTGGCGCGCATGCTTCGGCCGGTTGGCGTCCTCGCCGTGCTTGCCACCGCGGCGACGTGCTATGTGATGATCGTCTCGCTTCCAGACGCCAACCAGGCGTTTCGCGAGATCGTCTTCCGCCAGCTGGCGTCATACACGGCAGACCAAGTCAAACCACAGGTCTGGGACCAGAGCCTCCCCGGTGTGAACTTGTATGTCCGCAACGTCAACGAGCAGGGCACGGAGTGGACTGACGTCTTCCTGGCGATGACCCAGGAGGAAGGTCAGCCGGTGGTTTACGTGGCGGAACAGGGTCGGATCGTCGTGGACTATGACACGCAGACCGTCGATATCGTCTTGAAGAATGGGTCGATTCACCGCGTGCCGCCGGACGACGCCGCTGCCTACACCGAGACTCGATTCACCGAGACGCTGGTTCCGTTCGACGCGGAGACCATCTTCGCCGATGTCGGCGGGCCGCCTCGAGGATTCGCGGAAATGAGCCTCCCCGAGCTTCAGGACCAGGTGGCGCAGATCGTGGCGGCCGGGGCGTCGCCGCACAACCCGATCATGGAGATCCACCAGAGGTTCTCCATCCCGACCGCCTGCCTCGCGTTTGCGCTCATCGCGCTCGCTCTGGGTGTCACCAGCCGCAAAGACGGCAAACTCGCCAGTTTCGCGCTGGGCATCGGGGTCATCTTTGTCTACTACATCCTTTTATATGGTGCGAAAGCCCTGGCGAAGGGGGCGCTGGTCTCGCCGCATCTCGCCATGTGGCTGCCGAACATCGTGGTCGCCGGGGTCGGCGTGGTCCTTCTGGTCCAGCGGGGCCTCACGGCAGACCGAGGGTTCTTGTTCCGCCTGCCGTTTCGTCGACCTCGTGCCCCCAGGCCGGGCCAGGTCGTGCCGGCCGCCCAGGTTGTACGACCGGCTGCCCTCTCGCCGGCGATCCCGACCACAGGTCCCGGATCGTGGTTCACCGGCTGGTCTGTGGTCAGGCTACTGGACCGTTATGTCGCCATGCAGTATCTGCGTCTCGTCTGTCTGTCGTTCGTCGGGCTACTCGGCATCTTCTACATTTCCACGTTCGTCGATCTGTCGGACAAGGTCTTCAAGGGCCAGGCCACGTTCCAGATGATCGGGGAGTACTTCTGGTATCAGACGCCGCAGTGGGTGTACTTCGTGCTGCCGATATCGACGCTCGTCGCCACCCTGACCACCATCGGCGTTCTCACCAAGAGCAGCGAGCTCACGGTCATGAAGGCGTGCGGTATCAGCTTGTATCGGGCCGCTCTACCTCTCCTCCTGTTCTCGCTCGTCTGGAGTGCGGCGCTGTTCGGCATGAGCGAGACGTTCCTCGCGGAGGCCAACCGTCGGGCCGACGCAACGAACAACGCGATTCGAGGTATCTCCAGGCCGGTGTTCGACGCCCTCAACCGTAAGTGGATCATCAGTCCTGACGGCGCGATCTACAACTACGGGTCGTTTGATGCGACCGGAGAGGCCCTGAATGGCCTCACGGTCTATCGGTTCGCCGCGGACCAGTGGAGAGTCTCGGAACGGGCGTATGCCAGACGCGCTGTATATGACACGACCGGCTGGCAGGGCCACGATGCGTGGGTCCGGCAGTTCACGGACGACGACGGCGAAAGCGCATTCGTCGCCAGTGACGTGCGCGAGTTCGCCATCGATCCGCCAGAGTACTTTGCGGCGGAACCGCCAGACGCTCTGCGCATGAACTATCAGGAGTTGGAGCGCTATATTGGTGAACTGGCGGCCAGTGGCGTCGATGTCGTACCGCTCCGAGTCTCCCTTGAGCGCAAATTGTCCTTCCCGCTCGTCACCCTGATCCTCACCCTGATCGCCGTCCCATTTGCGGTCACCACGGGCCGGCACGGTACTCTCTACGGCGTCGGGATCGGGATCATGCTCGCCATCGCGTACTGGGTGGTCATCAGCGTGTTCGCCGCCTTTGGCAGCGCCGGCTTGCTCACGCCTGTCCTCGCTGCCTGGGCCCCCAACGTGCTGTTCGGCGGCTCCGCCATCTACCTACTTCTGACGGTTCGCACCTAGCAGCCCCTGGCGAAAGCCGCACGTCGCACCGAGACGGATTTATTCGGTCTAACGACCTAATAAGTGCCCTTACAGCGCCACGCTATGGCCGCAACAAAGGAAAGCCGCCGGGTGGCGTACCCGGCGGAAAGACGGAACATGTGCGCGGGGCGCAAGGCCTAGCAGCCTGTGGTGAAAGCCCCGCTTTCACCGCGGGCTCGCTAGAGGCCGGCTGCCTCTCGCAGCGCCGCGGCCTTGTCCGTACGCTCCCAGGTAATGTCCGGCTCCGAGCGCCCGAAGTGGCCGAAGGCGGCGGTCTGCTGGTAGATCGGGCGCCGGAGGTCGAGGGTCTCGATGATGCCCTTGGGGGTCAGCGAGAAATGCTCCCGGACGAGGGCGACGATACGATCCTCGTCGATCTTCGCGGTCTCGAAGGTCTCGATCAGGACTGAGACGGGGTCGGCCACCCCGATGGCGTAGGCCAGCTGAACCTGAACGCGATCCGCGACACCGGCGGCGACACAGTTCTTGGCAACATAACGCGCCATGTAGCTCGCGGACCGGTCGACCTTCGTGGGATCCTTGCCTGAGAACGCCCCGCCGCCGTGCGGTGCGGCCCCCCCGTATGTGTCCACAATGATTTTTCGGCCGGTGAGTCCGGCGTCGCCATGCGGTCCCCCGGTCACGAACCGACCGGTCGGATTGACATAGATGTGCGTCTTGTCGTCCAGCAGGTGTTCCGGCACGGTCGGCGTGATGATGTTCGCGATCACGTCCTCCCGGATCTGCTCGGTACTGACGTCTTCGGCGTGCTGACTCGACACGACGACCGCGTCGACGCGGACCGGGGTGTCGCCGTCGTACTCGACCGTCACCTGCGACTTGCCGTCGGGACGCAGATAGCTCATCACGCCGTCCCGGCGCGCTCGCGACAGCCCGCGAACCAAGGCGTGGGCCAGGGTGATCGGCAGCGGCATGAGCGAATCGGTCTCCGAGCAGGCGTAGCCGAACATCAGGCCCTGGTCACCGGCACCGCCAGGGTCCACGCCCATGGCAATGTCGGGCGACTGCGGGTGAATCGCTGAGAGTACGGCGCAGGTGTCGGCGTCGAACCCGAACTTTCCCCGGTTGTACCCGATCTCGCGAATGGTGTCTCGAACCACGCCGGTGAAATCGGTCGAGCCGGTGGTGGTGATCTCGCCGGCGATGACCACGAGCCCAGTGGTCAGCAATGTTTCGCAGGCGACCCGTCCGTTGGGGTCTTGACGCAGCACCGCATCGACGATGCCATCAGAAACCTGGTCCGCGATCTTGTCCGGATGTCCTTCGGTGACCGACTCCGACGTGAAGAGGTAGTGCCCGGTCCGGCGCATGGTGTGCTCCTTAGAAACGACTGGGGTCGTGGAAGAGATGACACAACCGCTCCGGCCCGGCACGCGTGTGCGCCGTGCCCCAGCGGGGAGAGATCCGTTAACAATAACAAAGCCGCCGCGAAGGGGTCAAACCGGGAACTGTCGTGCCGCCGTCAGGACCGGGGGTGAAACTCGTCGTACACCGCCTTGAGGCGCGCCTCGAGGATGTGGGTATAAATCTGCGTGGTTGACAGGTCGGCATGGCCAAGGAGGGTTTGAATGACTCGCAGATCGGCCCCCCGATCCAGGAGATGGGTCGCGAATGAGTGCCGCACCACGTGCGGGCTGAGGTCCTGGG
>CALBET010000860.1 GCA_937888665.1 uncultured Acidobacteriota bacterium | reverse complement strand
GAAGCGCTCCGTCCGGCCATCGAGCAGGTCACCGCGACGCTGGCCAGCCAGGCCGCCCGGTTCGCCGACCTCGAGCCGGTGGCACCAGCCGCGCCAGTGGCACAGGTCGTCGGAGCCAGAGACGGCTCGATTTACATCAATCAGGGCGAGAACTCCGGAGTCCAGGTGGGACAGCGCTATGAAGTGATCCGCGTCGTCGATGAAATCAAGGACGCGAATGGCGCCGTGCTCGACCAAATCACCCACAGCGTCGGCGTGCTCGAGGTCACCCGGGTGTTGTCGCAGTCAGCGGTGTGCAGAGTGGTTGAAGGCGATGCGAGCGAAGGGGACACCATTCAACCGCTGTGATCGGCGAATCACGAAAGTGGCCGCGCTGGTGAGAAGACGGAACACGCTCGCCGGCTCGTCGTAGCTCGCTGCGCTGTCAATAGACTCGTAGATCGTCAATCCAGATGGTGCCATCGGTGCCCGGCGCCAGCGCCCCGGTGTCCACGAGGAACACAATCGCCCGGGTCTCGCCCAGATCGAGGGTGCCGTCTGCGTCGTCGATGACGTTTCTCAGACCCTCGAACGGCACGGTGACCTCTTGCCATTCGGTGGACGACCGGACCGACGCCTGCCAGGTGTCGGCGCCTTCCGGCTTTGCCGGATTGAAGTCGCGCACCTGGATCCAGAACCGGTATGGCATGTCACTCCGAACGGACAACATCAGACCGTCGCGACCCGACAGGTCCCGCGGGGCATAGCTCCCGAGCGACGCGAATGGGGACGGGTGGTCCTCGGTGGGGATGCCGAGCTGGAAGGTGATGCGGGCGGCGGCTGACCCGTCCGGACCGGCACCCGGCTCGATGAATTGGGTGTCGAGCGTCGTTGCCGCGTCGGCCACCGGGGTGAAGGACGACGCGGTCTCGAACGCCGCGAGCACCGTGGTCTCCCGGACCACAACTGGCTCGGGAAGCGCAGCTGCCCTGAGTCGTCGGGCCCGGTCGGCTTCCGTCAGCACGTAGATCGGATTGGAGACGATCCAGGGCATGTCCCATCCGGGGAGATGGGCCTCGACCCGATAGACACCAGGCTCGGCGACCCGTTGATCGAGGTTGCCCTCGCCGGACGCGACCACCGTGGCGTCGCGGTACAGCGTCAGTCGGGCATTCGCGGGGAGGGCACCGCCGGCGCGTACGCGGAGCGGGCCGGCGGCCGGCACATCGTCGCCCATCGTCCAACGCGCGCCGGCGCGCTCCGCGAGAAAGTAGAACCGATCGGCTGGCGCCAGCGCCCCGAGGCCAACATACAGTCGGCCTGTGGCGAGTGCCGCCACCAGCGCGGCGGTGTCTTCGGCGGCATTGCCGCTCAGTGGGCGCTCCAGCAGGACATAGTTCTGGGCAATCCGGAACACCGCGTCATAGCTGGGGACCGGCAGTGGGAAGGACGCCGCTAGGCGCAGCGTTCCGTGCGCGTCGGCGCCGGTGATGCCGGTGGCCCGTCGCCGGGACAGCAGCTCGTCCCACCGGTCGATCGCGGCGGGCCGGCGCAGCAGACGCAGCAGCGCATAGTCGCTGTTCAGGGGATAGCGGGCGAGAGCGCCGAGCAGTCCGGTCCAGCCGGCGGCCCGCCACTGCGAGTCGCCGTTGAGTATCTCCACACCCCAACTCCCGGGCAGATCCCAGTTGTCCCAGCGGAGGTCTTCGCGGGCGCTCTCCGGATGTGCCGCGAAGCTCACACTGCCCAGCTCGGCCAGGTCGCGCAGCGAATCCGTGGCGTCGCCCGAGAACCGATAGGTGAGTTGGGGGAGTCCGACGGCCAGGAGATGGCCTTCACGATTCGAGATTTCCGTGCCGACCACCGTGAGCACTCCGGCCTGGCTGTATCCTTCGTCGGGCTTGGCGGCCAGCGAGTTGTGGTCGGTGACGATGACGAAGTCGAGCCCGGCGGCGGCGGCGGCCGCCGCGACGTCCACGAGCTGTCCACTGCCATCAGAGTGAGTCGTATGCACGTGCACGACGCCGGAGACGCGCACAAACGAGTCGGGGAGGTCGACCGGGACCACCCGCAACGGTCGCCACGCCGCGACGCGCCAGACCGGGACCGACACGACCAGCAGGGCGACGGCCGCGACCGTACGCCGGATCGCCCGCCGGGTCTCCCGGGTCATGGTCACCGCACCGCCGGCGCCGCCGAGTCGGGTGTTGTCCCGGGAGACGGCGAGGGGAGGCGCGACTGCAGAAGGGCGAGATCCTGCGGTGGGTTCCCTCGGGCGCCGCGGGTGATGTGTTCGCGAAGCGAGAAGCCCGGCGCGAAGTGGCGGCGGAGGTAGTGCTCCGAGAAGAAGACGCCGCAGCGGTTGCTGCCGGCGGCGTCGCCGTCGCGCACGACGAGTTGGCCCGCGTGGAACCGCGAGCGCTCCGGCTCGGACAGCGTGTCGAGATAGGCCTCACCGTGGGTCGAGATGATCAGATGCCCGCCGGGCCGCAGGACCCGGGCCAGTTCGGCCACCCACTGCCCCTGCAGCGGCTCCGGCAAGTGCGTGAACACGGAGAGGGCGTAGACCAGATCGAAGCTCGCCGTCGTGTAGGGGAGCGGCGGCTCGAGGCCGTTGGTTTCGAACCGGGCGAAGGCCAGTCGCCGCTGGCACCAGTTGACGAGGGCGGCATTGTAGTCGCACCCATGGACCTCGGCCGGCAGGTCCGCCCAATGCCGGAGGACGCGTCCGCACCCGCACCCGAAGTCGAGCATCGTCCCGATGCGCGCGATGGGGATGTCGTGCCGGTCCAGCAGTTCGCGAATGCTGTCGGCCCCCTCCCGTCCGCTCTGAATGAACCATTCGACCGACGGCGACGCCGTGGTCAACATCAGCAGCCGAGCCGGTGGCACGGGCAGGCCGTCCCCGTCCCCGCGATGCAGGAATCGACGGTTGTGCGCGATCCACCCGAGCGCCGTCACGGCGTCCCTGGCCCGGCGGGCGGCCCCGAGTACGCGGAGTCGTGCGAGCGCGGCCTTCAAGACCGCCCTCACCCACAGCCGGGCCACGCAGGGTCCTCAGCGAGTCTTGAGCGGGCCGAAGCTGGTGGCCAGCCAGATCGCGAGCAGCACGACGGTCGTGCTGATCCCGACCGTGGTATAGACCGTCGCGTCCTCCGCGTAGTCCATATAGAGCCAATATGGCAGGATGGCGATATCGAGGAAGAGGGCAGTACCGAGGACCCACAAGGTGAGTCGACCGGCCGGCCCGAGCTGCTGTGTGTTGGTCATGAAATCCCCACCGAAAAGAGGCCCCTAGTCTCGTCGCTCCGCGCCGCCCTGTCAACGGGGCTCTCGTGTACACTCTGCTCACCGTCCAATCGAGGGCGAGCGAGGAAGGGGGACCCGCATGCGGAATGTCATGGTGAGCGTCGTGGTCGTGGTGGCCGCATTCGTACTGGGCCGGGCGTCGGCTCAAGATGTCGAGCCTTCCTGCCTCATGTGTCCGACCACGCACATCCCCGCGACCGAGGTCGCCCGCTACGCGGAACTGGGGCGCGACCAGGGGCTGGTCGATCAACAGGTGCGGTCGGTGGATATCGGGCGATCGAACGTGCAGATCGCGATGGCCTATCGGGGGGCGCTCAACGAGCCCAGGCCCAGGTCGGTCGCGTCGCACGACCTGGTGACCGAGGTCTA
>CALBET010000859.1 GCA_937888665.1 uncultured Acidobacteriota bacterium | reverse complement strand
CGGTGTTGGGTTGCCTCCATCCCGATCGACCCGCACCAGTAGGTCGGAACCGGCGATCCCGAGGGCGGAGGGGACGTAGACCAGCGTGCCGTCGATGGTGACCGCGAAGTTGGCAGCGCCGCCTCGGGTGAAGGTGAACAGGTCTTCCACCAGGCGCACCGTCGGGCCGGTCAGCCCGAGCTGGTCCGGGTCGAATGGCGCCGCCCATAGCTCCGTGCCCCGGCCAAACACGACGTGACCGCTCGCGGTGTAGTGCGCTCCGCTTCCGTCGACCAGCCGTTTCTCCTCTCCGGTGGCCAACGAGCGCGCCACCACGTCGGACGCCGCGACCGATCCTCGCCAACGTGTGTAGAGCACGACGTCGGTGTCGGCCACGAGGTGAGGCCAACGGTAGCCCAGCACGTCGTCCTCGACCGGTCCGCTGGTCAGCTGCTCCGGCTCGCCGCCGTCGGCGGACACCGCGAAGAGCGCCGTCCCGAACCCGTAAACGATTCGATTGTCACGGCCCCAGACGGCACCCTGGATCTGATCGGGCAGCTCGATGATCGTGCGCGGGGTACCGCCGGCCAGCGCCACCTGTCGGATCCCGTCGAAGTTCTCCCCGCTGATGAAGCCGACCGACTGTCCGTCGGGTGACAAGAACGGGCGGCGACTGTCCTCTGCGCCTTCGATGGCGAATGCCTGCAGCTCGTCGAACCGGCGGCGGAACAACTGAGTCTGGTTGTCCCGGACTCCGACGTACACCATGGTGCGTGCTTCGGATGAGACCGCGACGAACGGTCCCGGTCCCGAGGCCGGCAGGGCATGGTCGGTCAACGGGATGACAAAGCGCGGTGTGCCGCGGTCGGCCGTGGCGGACAACGCTCTTCCGCTGCCGGCCACTGCCATTGTCACCAGCGCCGCCACGGCCGCCGCGGCCATGGCGATGGCGATGGTGCGCATTGCGGGGTTCAGGACCGGGTCGCCTGACGAGTCGGTGTCCCGTCCGGCCGGCTCCGACAGCCCGATGCGGGCTTCGCCGATGTCACGTAGTCGCGCCCTCGGGTCACGCTCGAGACACCGCCTCAGCAGGCCCTCCAGCCGCCGGGGGGTCTCCGCGGACAGGGCATCCCAGTCGACGGCCCTGGTCAGCACGTACGCCATGGTCTCCGACACGTTTTCACCGCCGAACGCCTTGCGGCCGGTCAGCATCTCGTAGAGCACCGCGCCGAACGCCCAGACGTCCGCTCGCTTGTCGACCGGCTTCCCCTTCGCCTGCTCCGGCGACATATACGCCGCCGTGCCCATAATCACGCCCATCTGTGTGGCGGCGGCGGTCAGCGTCGGCGACTGATCAGGGTCGCCCGCTGGCGCCGCGTCCAGCGCCTTGGCCAACCCGAAGTCGAGCACCTTGACGGTGCCGTCCTCGCGTACCTTGATGTTCGCGGGCTTCAGATCGCGGTGGATGACGCCGGCCTCGTGCGCCGCCTCCAACGCCTCGGCGATCTGCTTGGCGATCGGCAGCGCTTCATCCAGCGGGATCGGCCCGTTGGCGATCCGATCCGCGAGCGTTGGCCCCTCGACCAGTTCCAGGACCAGCGCCTGAGTGTCGTCAGACTTCTCGATGCCGTAGATGGCGGCGATGCCGGGGTGGTTGAGACTGGCGAGGACCTGCGCCTCACGCTGAAACCGGGCGAGGCGGTCAGGATCGTCGGCGAAGGCGTCTGGGAGGATTTTCAGCGCGACCTGGCGGTTGAGCTGCGTGTCCGTGGCCTGCCAGACCTGGCCCATGCCCCCCTCGCCAATGAGGGCGGTGACGTTGTAATGGGCGATGCGGTCGCCGGGACTGAGGGCCATGGGCTGTTCGTGAGGGGCCATTCTACCCCGCACGGTCGCCGGCTCCACCAGCGCGGTCGGCCTGGTTGGGATCGGCTACGTGCTCGTTGCTGTCTCGGGGAAGTGCATGCGGCGGAGGAGGGCTTCGAAGCGAGGGTCGGCGCGAAGGTCGTCAAAGAGGAACCACACGTTGATGAACGCCAGAATCGGGTCGCGTTCCTCGGCGGCCGTTTCCAGCCACGACAGGGCCTGACCGTGATCGCCTAGGCCGAGGCTGACCAAGGCGGGCGAACTCCCGCCGCAGTACTCGCGTCGCCGCCTACCCTCCAGTCCATGGAGAATCCTGGTGGCCTCGTCGTGCTGCCCTGCAATTCCCACGGCCCAGCCAAGATATCCCTGTGTGTACGCGTCATCGGGCTGCAAGGTCAAAGCGTGCCTGAATACCTCAATGGCCTCCTCGATCCGGCGTTGGCCGGCCATCGCCAAGCCGAGCGACCAGTCCGCAGGGAAGTAGGTAGGATCCAGCTCCATTGCGTGACGGGCTTCAGCCACTGCGTCGTCGAACCGTCTCGCGCACACCAAAGTGAGCGACAAGAAAAACCGTGAGATGAGTGACAGCGGGTCGGACTCCACCGCAGCGCGGGCCTCGACGACGGAAGCGGCCTCCTGACGGTCGCGTGCGAGCAAGATCGCGTAGAAACTCCGGATCAACGCATCGCCGGGACTCAACTCTGCCGCGCGACGATTCTCCCGCAACGCTGCCGGCCGGTCCCACTCGTAGACTTCCAAGACGCGTGCCAACGCGATGTGTGCCGCCGCGACCGTTTCATCAGCAGCCGCGGCTTCGAGGGCTGCCTGCTTCGCCGCCGGCATGACATCCCGCGGCGCTACATGGCCCATAAAGGCCTGCTGGGTCTGGACGTGGGCCGCTCCGGCGAGCGCCTGGGTATAGCCTGCGTCGAGCGCCCGCGCCCGGGCGAAGCACGCAAGACTCCTCTCGAAGCTCGTCTTCGTAAACTTGGCGAAGTAATAGCGTCCCTCAAGGAACAGGTTGTAGGCCTCCAGGTTGTCGGTGGGGCGCTTGATGACCCGTGTGTCCTGTTTCCCAAGGAGCTTGACCTTAAGCTTTTCCACAACAGACTGGGCGATCTCGTCCTGCACAGCGAACACGTCGTGCATGTCTCGGTCGTAGCGTTCGGACCACAGGT
>CALBET010000858.1 GCA_937888665.1 uncultured Acidobacteriota bacterium | reverse complement strand
ACGAAAACACGCGTGGAAACGGCTGACCGGCCGCCAGAAATCTGAACGTCCCATCCTCGGACACTTCGCCGTAGAGGAGCGCGACAAACTTGTGCGCGCCGGATGATCGGTACAACCTCGTGTTCAAGTTCTCGAACAGCCGCGTCGTGATCTGCCCGTAACGGTCCAGCTCGTATAGCGCCCCGAGCAGGAACGCCTGATGCATCATGGCCGCCAGCAACGCGTCGGTCATTTGATGCCCCGACACGTCGAGGACCGCGATGCCGGCCTTTCGCTGGCACCGTCTGAGTCCATCGACCACCTTCGCCTGACCGTTGGCTTCCGCATGCGCGATCCGGGCGTCCAGGTCGTAGCGCTGCTTGAAGTCGACGTAGATGATGTGATCGCCGCCGACGACGCCCGCGAGTGGACGCGTGCCGCCCCACACGTCGATGCCGCGTAGCCTCGGCACGTCGCCTGGCTCCGGAAGAATCTGATGGACGATGTCCTCAAAATTCTCCAGCTCTTTGGCGAGCGACTCCGCGCGGTCGCCCGGCGGCACTCTAGTCACGCGCGGTCACCTGCTACTTGCCGTCAAAGAGGTACTGCACGGCCGCCTGCAGCCGGTCCGGTTCCGCCGCGAAGTCGGCGTACTGGCTGGGCACCGAGTACGAACCGACGAACTGGTCAACGGAACGACCCGCCGCCTGTCCCGCCTTCGCCTTGTCCACCAGGTCGTTGTAGAACCCGCTGTAGAGCACGAGGTCGTTCCACACGTACGGGAGGTCGTTGTGGCCGGGGATGACCATGTCGACATTCGGGATGCCGGCGACCGCCTTCTTCAACGTTTCGCCGAACTCGAGTGCGCTCCCGTTCCCGTTCGGGACATCGAGGAACGGCAACCCCTTGCGAGCGAACATGTCGCCGGTGTGCACCGTGCGGGCGTTCCGAAACACGACGAAGGTGTCGCCGTCCGTGTGACCGCGACCGAAATAGTAGAGGTCGATCTGGTCCGCCCCGCTCCCGAGCGACGTCCGATCCGAGAAGGTGGTCTTTGGCAGGTACTTCGCGTCGTCGCCCTTGAAGGCACCGCAGTTGGTCACCGACTCACAGGTCGCGCGCGACATCTGCGCCAACGTGTTCTCGTGCACGACAAAGTCGACCGTGTCGGCGAACTCCACGTTCCCGCCGCTGTGGTCATAGTGGGTATGCGTGTTGATGATGCGGACAATCGGCTTGTCGGTGAGTTCCTCCACCTTGGCAAGGATGTCCTGCCCGTACCCGAATATCTTCGTGTCCACCAGCGTCACACCGGACGAGCCGACGAAGATCGCCGTGTTGCCACCACCCCGCATGCCTTCGCCGGCAGGGTCGTTCCCCAACATATAGACGTTCTCCGCCACCGTTTTGAGGAAAAGTGGCGCCCGCTCCTGCCGAGCTTCATGGGCGGACGCCATTGCGACCACGCCCGCAAGCGTAAGGGTCCCAAGACAAACCACGCGCTTCATCTGTGCCTCCTGACATCTGAACAACCGCCCACGAAGTATACCCACTCGGTATCCGGTCCATCTTCCAGCGTGCCGCGGGTATGATGCGAAGGGTATGGGCATTCCACCCGCGCACAGAGCGGCGGCCGCCGTCCTGCTGGGCCTTTCGATGCTGCTGATTGTTCCAGCGCTGCGTGCCCAGCAGACCGCCGGGCAGCTACGTACACGCGCGGAGCAAGGGGACGCGGCGGCGCTCTCCGCGCTGCGAGCACAGGCGACCCAAGGCGACGCGACGTCGCAGTACGAACTGGCGGGCCTGTATGCCGACACCGATGGCCCGCTCACGCGAGACATCCTCGAGGCCGCCAGATGGTTACGGCTGGCGGCCGAACAGGGGCATGAGGCAGCCCAGCTGTCTCTCGGGGTCTTCTACCTGGTTGGCGAAGGCGTCCCGCAGGATCCCGTCCAAACGGAACGGTGGTTTCGACGGGCGGCCGAGCAAGGGAACGCGGTGGCCCAGCACCATCTCGGACACCTCTATCAGGGTGCCCCGGGCCCGTTCCGCACCGACCGCGACGTGCCGGTGGACCACGCCGAGTCAGTCCGCTGGTTCGAGCGTTCCGCCGAACAGGGCTATGTGTCCGCGGCCAGCAGTCTTGCCATCAAATACCGGGACGGCAACGGGGTCCCCACCGCGCTTGACCAGGCGTTTCGGTGGTTCCTGCGAGCCGCCGAACTCGGCGACGTTGAGGCGATGACCGAAGTCGGGGTCATGTATGCGGCTGGGCGGGGTGTGGCCCACGACGATATCTCCGCGTACATGTGGCTGGATTTGGCGACGAGATACGCCGGCGGCGAAGATCGCGAGTTCCTGCTGATAGATCGGGAAGGGGTGGCCCAGCGACTGAACGCCACGCAGATCGCAGAGGCGGAGCGCCGCGCAAACGAGTGGACCCCACCCCCATAACCTGTCCCCACGTGAGGTTGTGACTGGTACCCGAGTGGCGCACGGCTTGAGCGGCGCACGGCTCAAGCCGTGCGCTCGCAGGCCTCAAGGCCTGCGCCACCGAACTCGTTTCATGTCCGGGTTCGTGCCAGAGCGGTGCACTAGCGAGGGATGGGACTCTCGGCGCGGCCGGTCGCGCCGAGACTGCGAAGCAGGGCGGCGGTGTCCGGATGAAGCGGGCGGGACACCGTGCCGACATCGAGCGGGGTCTGTCCCCGAGCGTCTGGCACATCCACGGCGGCGCCGTTGTCGGCGAGGAGTGAAATCAGCCTGTTGCGCGCCAGACGCGCCGCGCCGTGCACGGCGGTTCGACCGCGCTCGTCGACGGCATTGAGGTCGATGTCCTGCCCCACGAGCAACGTCACCAGCGTCAGGGCCTCACTCTCGTCGGCCTGACGTGCTTCGTTCTGCACCATGCCGACCGCCGCCATCAGGGGGGTCGTGCCATCATCGGCAGCGAGCTCAGGGTCGCCACCGGCGTCTATGAGCGCGCGCAGGATCTCGACATTGGGCACCCGCGCGGCCGAGGCGAGCCACAGCGGCGTGGCCCCTCGAAAGTTCTCGTAGGACACGAAGTCGCCCTTGAACACGAAGGGTGCTTCGATCAGGCGGGCGTTGGGATCCGCGCCGGCCGCCAGCATCGCTTTCACCAGCTCCACCTTGCCGGTCTCGACCGCCGCGTGGAGAGCGGTCCGCCCGATGCTGTCCGGTACGTCCGGATCCGCCCCCCGCTCCAGGAGAAACATCGCGAGCGACTCGTGCGTGCTCGGCTTGACCTCGAGCCCATATTCCCAGCCGCTCGTGGCCACCTGGCTGGCGGCCGCGATGAGCAACGGACTCCGCCCCGAGGTTTGCGCCTCCTCCACATCGATGCGGGCATCGAACGGCAGCATCGGTTCGGCGGCGTTCACGTCCCCGCCGGCGTCCAGCAACGAGCGCGCGGTCTCGATGTTGCCGTTCCTGGCCGCCAGCAGCAAGGCGCTGGTTCCATGCTCGGAGCGGGCATCGACCGGGGCACCCGCTTCCAGCAACAGATGCACCACCCGGGCGTGTCCCTCAGACGCCGCCCACATCAACGGTGTCTGTCGCCGAAAGT
>CALBET010000857.1 GCA_937888665.1 uncultured Acidobacteriota bacterium | reverse complement strand
ACCGGAAGTCCATGAGCCTGGCGTTCTCTTCCATCCGACGATACAAGGGCATCTTGATCGTGAATGGCTCTGTGAGCACCTGCGGGTCCTCGATGGTCGCCTCATAGTCGATGTGATTCGGGCCAACCATCGTGTAGCGCTCGACCACGTGCATCTGGTAACTGTGATGGCTGCCGGCCCGGTCAAGCCAGGTTCCATCGAGGAGACCGGTCACATCGACGACCAGGGTGTCACCCTCCCAGCTGCCGACCGACCATCCCATCCAGGAGTCGACCTGCGAGGGGCCTGGATTGTCCATGTAGATATCCCGCACCGCACCGGCGAACTGGTACGCGATGAAGACGTCCTTTTCGTTCTGAATGACCTGAAACGGCATCGGGATGTAGGTCGCCCGCGGCACACCCGGCATGTTGCACCTCACCTCCGGGTCTCGATCAATCCAGTTCGCCGCGTTCTCCGCTTTCAGCGCGCGCGCCTCGGGCGTGTAGGGAATCTTCCCGCCGCCGACAATGACGCCCAAGCTCCCCGGCACCGCCCCGACCGCCCCGAGCCGCAGGGTCGGAATGGAGGGCACCGGATTCACCGGCCCTTCGCGCATCTGCATCGAGTGGCGGGCAATATGTGGTTCGAGGTCGTAGTTCGCCTCGTTCAGCACCTGCCAGATACCGTTCATGTCGGGATGGCCATCCGAGAGCCGTGGAATCTCCTGGGCCGACACACGCTGGGCCGCCAGCGCGAGAACCAGGGCAAGAACACCGACCGATACCTTCATTCGACACTCCATCAGCACGGGGACACACGCGAACGCCGCGGTCGGCGGCGGGTATGCAGAGCGGTTGTGCACAACCGCATTGTAAGTCCTCTCATTGTAGAACGGTCCTCCGGTCAGGACCAACAGATCCCGCACCCGAAGCGAGGACACCTCGCGCGGCAGGTCGTTGTGGCGACGGCAGTGACGGGTTACGGTCGGGCGTCGGGCACCGTCAGCGCCTGGCCGGGGTGAATCCGCGACGAAGACAAGCGGTTGTTACGGCGCAGCATGGCTATCGATGTGCCGTGACGACGCGCGATCTCCCAGAGCGTATCGCCCCGGCGAACGGTATAGACACGGGGCGACGGCGGCCGGTCGGAAGCCACGCGCGTCTTCAGCCGATCGACATAGGCCAGGTATCGCTCGGGGAATACCGCCACGTGATAATGCGGCGGACTGCGTTCCGCGGTCGCCTCGAGGACCGACTGTGATTCCAGCGAGAGGAGCGTGGCCTCCAGCCAGCTGCGGCAACGCCCGGTCGGACGACGCAGGTCGAGCGCCATGCCGGTCGGATGCACCGAACGCTCGGACGCGTTGCGCGGTTGTCGTGACCGCGGACGGGTCAAGCTGGTCACCACAAGCTGTTGACCGCACGCGCGCCGGTACTGGCCCGCCAGTCGTTCGATGAACAGTTTCACCGCCGGACGCGCGAAGGGGAACGAGACATCCTTGAGGCGGTAGTCTCGACTGCCCTCAACCGGGACCAAGAATCCGTCAGCGACCAATTGGCGTACCTGTGCGGGCTCGATCGCAAAGGTGAAATCATGCCCCACGGCTTCCGCCGCCTGCAGATCCACCGATGACCGACTGCCTCGCAGGCTCTGCGCGGACGGGTCTCCGACCAGGCACGTCGCCGCCAGCACGATCCACAAACAGAGGCTCGCGCGCCTCCGCCCGTGGTCCAGTCGTCTCGTTCGCATACCGTCCGGTGTCTGCCGTTGGTGACCGTGTCGCGATGATGGATGATGACCGATGTCTACCGTATATGGTTTCGGTCGGGACCGAGCGCGACGATACCCCGTCCTGTGTCGCTCACAGTCCTGAGGCGGCGAAGTAGCGACCGACCACAATCAGCCCCGCCACGGCGGCCACACTCAGCACGGCGCGTCGCGTGTACCCCTGGTCGAGCCGCGACGCGATCCGTCTCGACAGGAAGAACCCGACCACAACGCCGGGTAACAAGGTGAGGCTGAGCGACAGTTCGTCAGGGCCGAACCGCCCTACGAGCACGAGCGCCGTCAGGGACATGACCGTTCCGACGAGGAACACACTGGAGAGCGTGCCGCGCACGCGGGCGCCGGGCGCATGCTGGTAGAGCAGGGCGAGCGGTGGTCCGCCGACCGCCGCGATCGTCCCCATCAGCCCGGACAGCGCGCCCCCGGCCAGCAGAGCCGCCGGGCGCGGCTCGACCTGCAGACCAGACACGCTGATGGCGACCGCCAGCAGGACCATCGCGCCGAACACCAAGCTCAACTGCTCAGCCGGGAGCACGGCGAGCACGGCCGCCGCCGGAATGGTGCCGGCGAAGCGACCAGCAATCAACCACCGTACCCCGTTGAGATCGACGGCATGTCGCTCCCGAAGCGTCAGCAGACCCGTAAACACCATCGTCGACGCCAAGATCGGCCCCGGCACGAACCGGCTATCAATCAACAGCAGGAGCGGCGACCCGAGAATCCCCATCCCGAACCCCACGGCGCCCTGCAGCGTAAACCCTGCGACGCTGCAGAGGACGACGAGCACCGTGTCGAGAGGAGACATGAATGGGCGGATGGTTCGGGCATCCCGTATGAAAGCCCCGCTGCGAAGTCATGCCCCTTATTTCGGACGCACTGCACTCGTGTCGGGTACCCGCGATTCACCGCATACCTCTTGCAGCGGGGCATCGCCGCGCTACGGACGTGTGCACCGAATCGCGGGTGCGAGGCACTAGCGTACCATGGGGTATGGCATCGATGGCGAATCCGCCAGGAGACATCGTAGAACCGCAGCCGGCCGCGTCCGTGGTGCTGCTCCGGGACGTCGAGGGGGGCCTGGAAATTCTTTACCTGCGCCGTAGCCCGGAGTTGAAGTTCATGGGCGGCTACTGGGTATTCCCGGGTGGGCGGATCGACCCGGGGGACCATCTGGCGGGCGACACCGACGCCCTGGGCACGGCACGGCGCGCGGCGGCACGGGAGGCGCACGAAGAAGCGGGCGTGACGGTGGACCCAGCCTCGCTGCACCCGGTCTGCCATTGGACGACCCCGACCGCAAGTCCGATCCGATTCGCCACCTGGTTCTTCGCGGCTGAAACCGACCGGACACCGGTCCAGATCGACGGGGTCGAGATCCATGCTCATCAGTGGCACCGCCCGGAGGAGGCGCTGGTCGCGCACCGCACGGGCCACCTCCAGTTCGCCAACCCCACCTTCGTGCTGACGACCCGGCTCGCCGAGCACAGGACGGTCCGTGACGCGTTGGCCGCCCTTGATGACTGGCCGAAAGAACAGATGATGGGCCGGATTCTTCCCGTGCAGGGCGGCCGGGTCGCGCTCTACGCGGAAGACTGCGGGTATGCGTCGAGCACGGTCGACTGCGCCGGTCCCCGCCACCGCGTCTGGATGCTCGACGCCGGCTGGCGCTACGAACGGTCCTTCTAGTTCTTAGACGGGGCTACGCCCCGAACCCCTCGCGGCCGCTCCGCGGGGACCCCTGAATGCCCCACTCCGCCGCCGCGGGGCGCGCATTGTCGCGCGCCCTGGCGTTCTCTAGTCGGTGTCGGTGACGTCCGGACATCGGCTCTTCAGCTTGCGCATCCCGCTCAGCCACCGGTCATAGTCAGCGGTCTTCCGACGCATGTACTCGAGCACCTCGGGATGGGGCAATATCAAGAATCGTTCATCCTCGAGCCCGGCGACCACCGCATCCGCCACCTGCCCCGGCTCGAGGATGCCGTCGACGGCGGCGGCCGAGCCGACCGCCAGCCCATCCGTCATGCGAGTACGGACCGCCTGAGGGCACAGCACCGACACCTTGATCCCCTGGTCTCCGTACGTGATGGAGAGCCACTCCGCGAACCCAACCGCTGCATGTTTGGTCACGGCGTACGGCGCCGATCCGATCTGGCTCAGCAGTCCGGCGGCCGACGCTGTCTGCAGGAGGTATCCTCGCCCTCGCGCCACCATGGGCGGCAGTACCGCCCGCGCGGCGTGGACGTGGGCCAGGACATTGACCCCCCAGATCTCCTCCCACCGGTCGTCGCTCACGTCGACCCCGCCAGGCACAAAGAGACCCGCGTTGGAACAAAACAGATCAATCGGGCCGACATTGGCTTCGGTCTCGTCGACGACCCGTGCGACATCGACGCTCCGTGAGACATCCGCGACCATGGCGATGCCCCCCACTTCGGCCGCGACCGCCCGTGCGCCGTCCGCATCGATATCGACGACCACGACGCATCGCGCGCCCTCGGTCGTGAATCGCCACGCGAGCGCCCGCCCGATACCGCTCGCCCCGCCGGTCACCACCGCGATCGAATCCTTGAGCCGCATGACGTTGTCTGTTGAAATGTCGTAACCCGCGTCACTGATTTCGCGTGGACCGCTGGGCGGGTCAGCCCTCACTACCGTCGCGACCAGCCCCGCGACCCGTCTCGGGAGAGAATATGTCGTCTGTCGACCCCCCGCAAATCCGGTGCACGTTCGAAACGCTTCCCGCGGGCGGGCGACTTGCCCGGGTCACGGTAGACCACCAACCTCGGGTCAATACCTTGACCTCCGAGCTGATCCGGCAGCTCGCGTCACTGTATGGGCGTCTGGGGACGGACGACGACCTGCGGTGCGTCGTGTTGACGGGCGCCGGCGACCGGGCATTCATCGGCGGCGCCGACATCCGCGAAATGGCGAACCTCGACCCCGAGAGCGCCCGGGCGTTCATCTCCCGGCTGCACGACGCCTGTGCGTCGATTCGCGCGCTTCCGGTGCCCGTGATCGCCCGCATCCAGGGATTTTGCCTGGGGGCCGGTCTCGAGATCGCCGCCTCATGCGATCTCCGGGTGGCCAGCGACGCCGCCACCTTCGGCATGCCGGAGGTCAACGTCGGGATCCCCTCGGTCATCGAGGCGGCGCTGCTCCCGAGACTGATCGGAGCGGGCAAAGCGCGTGAGTTGGTGTTTACCGGCGGGTCGATGACGGCGGCGGAAGCCGCGCGATGCGGCCTGGTGGACCGGGTCGTGGCCGGTCCGGACCTCGATGTGGCCACCTTGGAGTGGATCCGTGCCATTGGGAAGGCCGGGCCCAGAGCCATCCGTCTGCAAAAACAGCTGGTCCGTCTGTGGGATACCGTGCCCCTCGACGACGCCATCGAGCGCAGCATGCAGACCTTCGCCGACGCCTACGACACCGATGAGCCTCGTCGTCTCATGCGCGCGTTTCTGGAACGGAGGTAGAGATGCGCCTCCCGACCGCACGCCCCGGGGCCGGGCCATGACGAACGATGGTGGCGTGGGTCAGTTCGCGTCCATCGGTTCGATCGCCCCGTACATGAGCCCGCCATACTGGCCGTGTTGCCACGACCCGGCATATCGGTCGTCGTAGAAGAAGACCCTCGCCGTGAACGTCCCGAGGGTGGGAATAGAAAAATCGGTGATGGTGACCATCGGCGTATCGCCCGCCCAGACGATAGGCACGACGACTGGGAGCGTGGCGTCAACGCTGCCGTACACCATGTGTACGTCGAACCGCCACCGGTCGTCATCGACCTTGGCGACACGGGTGAGTTCGTAGCGCTCAGGGCTCCCGCCACGGGTCTCGCGCCCTTCCACGGTGAAGTTCCCGACCAACACCACGTTCTGCATACGCTCCGTGAACCGCTGTTCGAGATCCGTCAACGACTCGGTCGGCAGCGCCTGACCGGCCCCGGTCTTGGCCACGATCCATCCCAATCCGAACATGACGGCCAGTGCCACGACACCCACGACGACCCGCACCGCACGTCCTCGAGCCATCTGCAATCCTCCCGATATGTCTCCCCGACGGCGCCAAACTGGATGTCACCTGTCCGGCTGGCACGCGTCAACCGGCGGTCGCTCCCGGGTCGCCCCCACGGGTGGCGTCCTCCGTCGTGACCGACCAGGCGGCGTGAGCCAGGCGAGCAGGCCTGGCGGGAAACGGGGGCTGGACGACGGCGAGCCGGCGCCCGCGCGGACGCGGCGACCGACTCGCCGGCTCCGGACCACTTGACTACGGCAGCGCGTCAGCCTCGACGAAGGGCTCCTCGACGAGCAGGGCCGGAGCTGCATCGGCCTTCGGCACCAACTTTTGGAGCCGACCGTGCTGATTGTCGGCTCCATACATATTGCCGTCGCTGTCGACGGAGAACGAGTGCACTTCCCGGAACATACCGGGTCCCTCCGTCGGCATTCTGGCCGTGTACTGCCGGTTCCCGTTCAGATCGAGCTGAACGATGCTGGCTCCCGAGGAGGACACGTCGGTGACGAACACATCGTACTGGTTGACGATGATGTCGAGCGGCAGGTCGAATCCGGGCCACGTGGCAATCGGCGAAATATTGGGGTGATACCACGCCGAGCGTGTGGTCTCGTTGAAGACTTGGACCCGCCGGTTGTCGCGGTCCGCCACAAAGATACGGCCATTGGGCCCCAGCGCAAGGGCGTGCGGGCGGTTGAACTTTCCGCGGCCGTCGCCGGGCTCACCACCGAACTCCGTGATGTAGTTCAACTCCGCGTCGAGAATCATGACCCGCCCGTTGATGATGCCGTCCGCGACCATGACGCGGCCGTCTGGGAAAAACGCCACATCCTGCGGACCGCCCAGGTGGGTCTCGTCGTTCCCCGGCACGTCCTTCTCGCCCAGCGTCGCCAACAGTTCCTTGCCATCATTCGAAAAGACGAAAATCTGGTGGCCGGTCTCGTGCACCACCCAGACTCGCTTTTCCGGGTCGTACGGGCTGATCCGGATCCGGTGCGGCCCCGGACCATCCGACCCCTCGAACAGATGGTCCCACTGATCCCACACCTCGACCAGATTGCCGTCGCTATCGACAATGTAGATGCAGTTCTGCCACGTGCGGCGGGCCGTATCCGTCAGCGCGTTGATGCCGATGGAGCCGACAAACCCGGCAAACCCGGACGGCATCGGATCGGGCAGGCGGGTCTCGCCCCGCTGTACCACGAAGATACGGTCAGCTGACTCGACGGCAACCCCAGAGTTGCCGCCAAAGGCAAACCCCGCACCAGCGAACGGCTTCAACCAGCCTTCCACCGCCTCATACGGGCTCGGGCCCTCGGGACCGAGGTCTTGGAGTGAGGCAGGGCCGGCCAGCAGGCCTCCCGCAACGACAGCCACGAAGACGAAGACGAATTTACGCATGATTAGCTTGCCTCCTGTGCGGACCCGCGACGCCGCAACGACACACTCGCGCGACCATCGGGCAAAAGGGCATTTCAGCAGCCCACCGGTCCCCCCACCCGACGGGTGCAGGAGACTGGCGGTCACATCAGAGTGCTTAGTAATACCACGGCGGGCCCATGTGGTCATCTCAACATCACGATCATGGGCGTGGTGTCGTGGGGATAAATCGGGTGTTGCGTTGCCAGACGCGTGTATTTCGGGAGGTGCGGCTGACGCGAAAAGACCGTCTGGATGTGCGCCGGCTCGCCGTTCGGCGCTCGACGAAAACCTAGCCCCTCAAGCCCCTGAGAGCCGCCAGCACCACGGTGTCCCAGCGAGGATCCTGCCAGTAGTCCCGATACCGACGGAACTGCCGCCGGGTCGACTCGACATGAAATGACGCCCGGCCGGCCAGTTTGACGATCTCACGGCAGTGCTTCGCGACCTCGCGCGCGACCCCAGCCACCTCCCCCACTCCCGAATCGTGATACAGCGAGATGAACTTCAGCTCCGCAAGCGTGCCGAAGGCCCAGGCCCGCTCACTCCGGTCCGGGTTGTCCGCCTCCGCCCGAGCCAGCGCGACCGCCTCGTCGAGGCCCATCGGGTCGCGCCCTTTCTGGAGCACGGCGGAGAGCGACAGGTATTGGGTGAGTGTCCAGTGGTGTGTCGACGATCGGGTCGCACGCTCGGCCCTGGCGTCGCGGTAGTAGGACCACGCTTCTTCCAGCGCCTCGTCCCCTCTTCGCTCCCACTCCGCCTTCTTCCGCGCATCCTCCGCTGTCGTCGCTGACGTGGCGCGTGCGCGCTGTTTGAGCAGCAGACCAAACCTTTTGAAAGCGGAACCGTGGATCCCGAGACACTCCGCGCGGCGCTGGCGGTCGGCGAACTCCCGGCCCACCCGCATCCGATGTCGCCACAAGTCCAGGTAGCGCCTCACCCTGTCCTCCAGCCGCTCGACGTGGCTTTCGTCGACGGCGGCCCGACCGGAGAGCGTGCGGTCGACGCCCTGCAACCCGACCTCGACCGCGCGGCGGCTCTGGTTTTCGAAGAACAGGTCAACCTGCGAGTCAAAGTCGTCTGGCACAGCGGCGTACGCCACCAGACTGGCCCAGTCGTGGTCGTTCCGAGCCGACACGTACAGGCGGCGCCTGGTTTCGAACAACGCCAGCCGGGGGTCGTCTCCGCGCAAGAGCCGCGGATACAATTCCTCGACCAGTCTGACCGAGCCGCCGAACGTGAGTGGGAACTGGGACGCAAAGACCCACGGGATCCCTTCCACGTGCAGGTCGTGTGCCACGCTCCCGCCTCGGACCAGCACGGAGCCGCCGTTCCCGGAGTCGCAGGTCGCCAGGCTCACGACCACCGGCTGGGACCGCCAGTTTCCGTCCGCACTCTCCGTGAGCAGCGCCTTCGCCAGTTGGTCCCCGCTGACGACCTGCATCTTCTGCCTGTCGCTCGGGTCGCACAAGGCCAGGCCGAACCGGTTCTCATCTGACAACGGGCGGTAGTCGCCGTGGGCCAGGATGTGGATGTGTGAATATCGCTCACGCCCGCACTCGCGCTTGATGTCCTCAATCGACGCGTCTCTCAGTATTCGAAGCCGCTGTTTCACGTGGCCCAAACGCGCTTCCTCGACGGCCCGGGGCTCGGCGTCCGCCGGCATCCGTTCCGGCCACTCAACCCACGGCTCCACGGCTTTTCGCAATTCCCCGGCGTGCTCACGTTCCGGCACCGTGGTCCCAGGTGCGGCGGTAATCATCAGCACCCGGAACTCGGGCTGATTCCAGGACACGGGGAGCGGACGACTGCGCCTGATCTCCCGGGTCGGCACCACCGGCAGCGTCGACTGCAGACAGAACTCAAGGCCCTCGCCCGGAAAGGCCTGCGGGGATAACGCCAATTCGAATGGCAAGAGCGACAGTTCCGACCCTCCCAGCCTCAGCCGCAGATGGACGACCGTTTCGCTGGTGCGTTCGTCACCACCCCGTATCTGCCCCAGCTCGAATAACAGCGATGGAGTCTGCTTGAGGATCTTCGCCATATCCTCGCCCAGACCGCTCACCGCGCTTTGGCGCAACCGATCCGGAATCTCGGTCACGGCGCCGGGCCCGTCGCGCGTGAAGTACCTGGTCTGCTCGAGCCGATCAAGCAGTTGCTGGTGCTCTATCTCGATATTCATGGTGATCGGCGAGCCGTCGCCGCACAACGCCATGTAGTGTGTGAGCGGCGACAACAACTGGTTGCGGCTCGGCCCGGGCCGGGCCGGACCAGTTCGAACACGATGCGGCTAAATCGCGCTGCCATATCAGAACTCCTGCACCGTCGGTTCCGAACCTTCCTGAACCTCAACGCCGAGATCACGGCCATCGTCGACACCGGTCGCTCTCATCAGGCTGCCCGTCACCGTATTACCGTCGGCCACGAACTGGAGAAAATTCGCGCGGTCGATGACCATGTCGGTCTGCTTCCCGTCCTTGCCCGGAATCTTCTGGGCGTCCAGCCTCTCCATGCTCCTCGCGCTCAGGGCGGGATAGGCTTGCTCCTCGAACGCCTCCGGGGCGTCCAGGAGTTCCGGCGTCAGCCGCAACAGCCGCACCCAGGTGCCCGAGTTGCAGTAGCGGCGCCCGCCGGGGAGGGGCAGCGACTGGGCCGAGTGGGTGTGTCCCGTACAGACAAAATGCACATCGGCGGCCACTCGGTTCTTCATGTCGGTGTAGAGCGCATCGTCCATGTTCCTGACGTCAAACGTCTTGTCGTCGTTGATCCAGTCGCGTAGCGCGAGGCGGAGCGACTCGACCGGTGTGAGCAGACCCACCTTCCCCTTGAGGATGTCGAACCACCCGAGGGTGCGCCGGTCTGCGCCCGACATCGCCGCGGTGGAGGGCCGGCCTGGGTCTGTCGCGTCGACCCCGACCTGGAGCAGCAGGTCATCCTCCGAATCGCCTTGGGACCGAGCGACGATTCCCGCCTTCAGCCTGGTCCCCAGCAGCTGGTGGGATGCCTCTTCGGCCACCGCCTCATCGTTCGCGGCAGAGAGCTCGTCCGAGGCGGAGAGGATCTTGCGGTTGACCATCCCACGCTGCAGCTTCTTACTGAGAACGGGAAACGCCGCGCTCCAATCGACCTTCCGAATGATCTCGTCGTCGATGGTCAGGAGCACACTGATCAGCGCGCTGGTTTCCGGCTTGAGCAGATCGACGAACGGGTGCTCCTTCTTGACGTGGTTCATCACGTCGCGCACCAGACGCGTTCCCGCGTTCGGTTCCCACTTCTGAGGGTCGACCGTGCGACC
>CALBET010000856.1 GCA_937888665.1 uncultured Acidobacteriota bacterium | reverse complement strand
GTTGTCGACAACACAGGGCCTGACGATGCTGGAGCGCGCCGTCCACAGCCACATCATCACCAGCCGACACGGAGTGCCGCTGATGGTCGAGCGCCGCGCCGGGCTTGTCGTCGAGGTGACCGACGGCGACACGCCAGGCTATCGTGGCTCGCTGTTCTACGACCTTGCCAAGCACTCGGTTGTCCGCCTCGGCTACGCCATGGCGGCTGAGCTCGCACCGCTCAACGTGACCGCCCTGGCCGTGACTCCTGGGTTCCTCCGCTCCGAGGCGGTGCTCGAAACCATGGGCGTCTCCGAATCAAACTGGCGCGACGCCATCGCCTCGGACCCGTACTTCGCGGAGTCGGAGACCCCCTGCTACGTCGGCCGCGCCATTGCCGCGCTGGCCGCCGACCCCGACGTGTCGGCGAAGGCCGGAGGGGTGTACGCGAGCTGGACGCTGGCCAAGGAGTATGGCTTCACCGATGTCGACGGCCGTCAGCCGGACTGGGGAAGCTTCTTTCTGCGACAGATTCGGGAACTGCTCGACCGCGACACTCCCCCGAACCCGATGGAGTTGTTCGCGGTGCAGTCCCGCTTGTATCAGGTCGAGCAGGACCGGTCCCAGGCCGACGAGGCAACACGGCTACGTCGTTTCCTGGATCGGTATCGGGTCGACCACGACGCTGGGGACAGCCCATGATCACGGTACGTGACGAACGACCGGAGGATATCCAAGCCATCCGTGGGGTCGCGCACCGCGCGTTCGGGCGGGCGGAAGAGGCAGATCTGGTCGAACTCATCCGGGACGCCCAGGCGGCCACGGTGTCATTGGTCGCCGTGCGGCTGAACGACGACGGCAATTCTGCCGACGCTGCCGACGCCGCCGTCATCGGCCACATTCTGTTCTCGCCGGTCACGATCAATAGTGGGCCAGCGGCCGCCGCCGTCCGACAACGCGAACGACACGAGTAGGGCCTCTGGCTACAGGCGCTGCAGCAGACCAGCCGTCCAGGAGGGAAAGAACTTCAACAACAGCGCCGTCACGACAACCGCCGTGGCGACACCCAACATCGCCTGGGTGCCCCGCCTGCCAACCACGCGGCATCCCAGCGAATCGCAACGGCGTCGCTCGCGAAAATACAACGCGTACGCCCCCGCCAACCCGCCGACGCCGAGCGGCAGGGTGAGCCACTCGTAACGCATCATCGTCATCATCAGACCGGCGCCGGCCAGCCCGGTGAGGATCAGGGCCATTGGCAGCAGGCAACAACTGGCAGCCAGTAGCGCCGCCACCATCCCGGTCGCGGCCGGAAGCCGCTCGCCGGCCCGAGCGACGACGTCAGGAGCCGGTGCCACTACCCTCCACGGTCCCCTCCATGACCGAACCGGCGAAACCGGCCCCGTCTATGGCCAGCACCAGCGCCGCCACGTCGACCACCTCAGGGTCATACTGGACGTCGGCACGCTTGTCGTCGTACCACACCTCGGCATCCACGACGCCTTTGACGCCCAGCAGGGCCTGGCGCACGGCCAGGGCGCATCCGCCTCAGGTCATCCCCTCGACCGCGAGCGCGACGTCATGTGTCACCGCCGCCGGAGCCGTGGCAGCCGACTCGGTTGGTACGGACGTACCGGCCGCGCCGCCACAACCGCTCGACGAACCGGCCATCGCCACCACGCCGACCAGACCAACGAACATCAGTTGCGTACGCGTCATTGCTGTTCTCCGAAGACGGGGACTCTCCGCCGGAAACATGTCCTACGCCAGTGACAAAGCCGGCCACGAGCGAGACCATCGCGACCATTGTGCAGTATAGACGGGTCGTTCACCTGGTGCCGGCCGGTATGGAGTCGCGGAGTGCCGGCCGGTAAACCCGATGAAACGGTGAGGTGCGCCCTTGCCTCTCCTCGGAGAATCCTGCTAGATTCACGGTGATGGCTGAACAGTGCGGTTGCCGACTCACCGGCTCGCGTCACCGAGCGATGCTGTGGCGCGCATGGGTCGTCGCGCTGATCGTGGGGGTTGCCGGATCGACGGCGGTGTCAGCGGTGTGGCACGTCGGACACGACGCCGACCAGGACTGCACCGTCTGCAAGCTCAGGCAGGAGCCGTTGGCCGACCTGGCCGACGACACGCGGCTCGCGCCCCCAGAAGCGGCTGAGCCCTCGCGCGATACACTCGCACCGTGGGTCCTGACCGTCGCGACCTCGCCGGTTCCCGCCCGCGGTCCCCCTTCCTCCTCGAGGAGGAAGAGGAAGAGAAGAAGAAGG
>CALBET010000855.1 GCA_937888665.1 uncultured Acidobacteriota bacterium | reverse complement strand
CGCCCGCACGGGCGAGCTGGTGTGGACGTTTCATACCGTGCCGGGACCGGACGAGTTCGGCTATGACTCCTGGGCTGGGGATAGCGCCAGGGGCAGGTCAGGTGTCAATGTCTGGGGCTATATGTCGCTCGATACGGAGCGCGGCATTTTGTATATGCCGATCGGCGCCCCGAACGACGACCGGGTCGGCGTCGACCGTCCCGGCGACAACCTGTTCTCGTCGTCGGTCGTCGCGGTTGATGCGAACAATGGCCAATATCTCTGGCACTTCCAGCTCGTCCATCACGACATCTGGGACTACGACGCGCAGTCGGCGCCGCTGGTCGTCGACCTGAACCGCGGCGGAGAAACCGTCCCCGCTCTCATTGTCGTCAACAAGACCGGGCTCATGTTCACGTTCAATCGGGTCACCGGCGAGCCGATCTTCGACATCGAGGAGCGGCCGGTGCCGGCGAGTGATGTGCCCGGCGAGCAGGCATCGCCGACCCAACCGTTCCCTGTCAAGCCCGAGCCGCTGACGCAGAACACGATCTCCCGCGACAATCTCTACAAGGGCGAGCCGGCGCATCAGGCGTACTGCGAACGCGTGGTCGACGACAACGACATGAAGCTGGGCGGGCCCTACATGCCGATTGCCCTCAATCAGTACAGCATGTCTCCGCCGGGCCCGGCGGGCGGCATCAACTACTGGGGACCAGCCTACGATCCCGAGCTTCATCTCTTCGTGTCCAACACGACCAATCTGTTCCAGCCCATGCGCCTCGTCCAGCGGCCAGACGACGCCTGGGTCAACACCGGTCCGCTCGCCGGTGTTCGTCGGTTCGGCGATCCGGACAGGCGTCTGCCGTGCGGACCGACACCCTGGGGCGAGCTGGTGGCCGTCGACATGGAGACGGGTGACGTCGCCTATCGCAAGACGCTTGGCGTGTCCGACATGCTGCCTTCCGGCCTGCAGGACACCGGTCGCCCCAGTACCGGGGGCGTCGTGCTGACCGCTAGCGGCCTGACCTTTGTGGGCGGCGCCGACGATTTCAGGTTTCGCGCCTTTGCGACCGCGAGCGGCGAGCAGCTGTGGGAGATTAGACTGCCGTCGTCGATCGAGGCCACGCCGATCACCTATCTGGGATCCGATGGACGGCAATTCGTCACCGTGGTGAGCACCGGCGGCGGCCTCACAGGGTCGCAGATCACCAACGACGAGATCATTGCCTTCGCCTTGCCGATGAATTGACATCGATTCGCGCCCGTCATGTGTGCTCTTTCCTTGTCAGGTATCTTGGCCGGAATTTTCGATGTGCCTGCCCCAGATGGCCCGTTATGCACCCAAAGACCGCCCAGCGCATGAAACTCTTGTTCGTTACAGCGTCGTCCCGCTTGAGAGGCCGGCAGCTCAGCTCGGGCGGTCGTGCGCTCCACTGAAGTCCCTGTTGTTCAGGGCGTTCCGCAGACACCGCTCCCGACGTGTCTGGTGATACCGGAAGGTCACGGCCGCACGGGCTCCTCGGGCGAAGACCGAGAACCGGCTTTCTGACGGAACCTCGGAATGACAGGAGGGCATCGGATACGGCGTGGCGCCCACAGGTGGAATGTCGGAGCAACCGAATTGTCCTTGATAGAGTAAGGACATGGCCAACTCGATCCGCTCCTCCAGTCCCAGTCGGCGGCGGGAGGCGTACTCGTGTACCGACACCAGGCGATCCCCCAACTGCAGGACCGGGTGCTCTTCGCTGATTTCCCCCAGGGCGAGATCTTTCACCTTCCCGCGGACGACCTGCCCGATGGCGGTCAGGATGCGATACGCCGAGTGCAGCTGCGCGACGGCGACGACGTCAAGACGTTGCTCCAGGTGGTCTCGGAGAAAACGGTCGCATTGGGCCTGGAGCCCGCCGTTCGCGTCGACGTGCGCTTCGGCACCGGGCCGGATGGCCGGCTCTTTCTCATGAACAAGCACGACGGAGTCGTGAGAGAGGTCTTGCCGTGAGTGGTCGGTCATCTGGGGCTCTGGAATCTGCTATGGTCCCTTGGGCCGACACTGGCAACCTGCCACGTGCGCGCCATCGGCTGACTCGATCGATCTCGGACGCGAAGAGGGAGAACCGGATGATTCGACGCACGTTGGTACTGCTGCTCCTTGTTGTCGAAGCTGTATCGGATTGCCGAGGCCGCAGCCCCCTGAGCGACGGGCCCCGTCGGTCTTGATCTCCGCTCCAGACGCTTCGACCTTCGGTGTTCCAGCCACACGACATGACTGATGATGTTGCTCTGGAGTCAACCCGCTTGCGGCCTTTCCCCCGAGGGCTCGCATGGCTGTCGGGTCCACTGCTCGCAGTCGTCGTTGTCCTCCTGCTGGTGCGCCTCGTCCCCGCGTCCGGTCCAGCGATACAGGTCAGTTGGAAAGATACGCTGAGTGCGGTCCAACGTCAGTCGTTGGAGCGCCGCCTCCACCTGGTCAATCCGACATACCGGGAGGGAACACGCTGGGGCTACGTGCTCGACGATGCGTCGCAGTCGAACCTGTGGATGCTCGCGCATCTGCCGACCATCAACGCCGTCAGCTTCATCGGCGAGAATCCGCTCCGGTCGACAGGGCCGCTCATTCTCAGGCTGGACGGACCCTACACTGTGCAGTCGTTCATCTGCTTTGCCTTGGGACTGCTCGTGTTGACCGGGTCTTTTGCGCCAACGCGAGGGTGGCGGCAGAGTTACTTCGCGTGCGCGTGCGCCCTCTTCGTCCTGGGGTGGATCGCCTGTGAACTGCCGCTTCACGCCAGTCACGAGGTGTCCAATTGGATGGGCGACTACACCACGTACACAGAGGACCGTGCGCAGTTCGAGACATACTTCGGATACGAGGTCGCCAGATTTCATTTTCACCTGGGCGGCTACGTCCTAAATCTCGTCGATCGCGCCCTGGGATCGACGGACTCGTCGCCGCAGACCGCGTTCCTCGTCACATCCTGGCTCATGGGCGGCGTGTTCTTGATGGGCGCCTTGATTGTGGCCGTCGTCGAGGGGTGGTCCGCGCACGTCATGCGTTATCTGAGCCTCTCTCTGGCCGCCCCCGTCATGTTGTTTTTCTTTGGGTACCGAGAGCTTGGATACTTTTCGCTCAGCATCGCGGCGTTTCCATTGCTGCTGCGCGGGTTGACGTCCGACCCAGAGACCAGCCGGATCAAGTATCTGGCCGGGGGCGGAGCGCTTCATGGGGTACGCGCCGCCCTGCACGGCTTCGGTCTCGTCAGCCTCGGCGCGTCGTTGGCGGCGACGGTGTTCTCGACGGCGTCGCTGCGGTCACGTCTAGAGAACGCGTCGACGGTCTTTCTGTGGGGATTCACTGCGTACCTCATATGGCTAGTGGGCTATTTCCTCGTTCTCGGGGTGTCCGTCGCGCCTGGACACGCGACAGGGATTCCGTTTCGTCACCTCTTTGACGGGTACGTCGCCGAGTATCGGATGGTGGCGCCAATCGTGTCGGCACGAGGGCTTCGCGAATTGGGCCTGGAAAGCCTCATGGTTGGTGTGCCGATACTTGCGCTCGGTTTTCTTGTCGGGCGAGGATCAGGCGAACGACGTATTGTTGCCGGCTACGCTGCGGTGAGCGTCGCGTTCTTGTTGTTGTTCTGGCCCGCTCAGGGACCTGGCGCCGACGCAGATTCCGTGTTTGCGGCCTTCTCGGCATTTTTTCCCGGTGCGTGGTTGTGCGCTCGAAGCACCAAAGCGACCGCTCTTGGCTTTGCGTTCCTCGCGCTCGCGCACGCCGCGTTTTGGTTCGTCGTGCGGCAGGCTGAGTTCGTGAATCAGAGGCTTGATGTGTAGAGGAAGTCCGAAGATGACGTTCTCGCTGAGAGACTGATCGCCCTCCACGGCACGCGCGATGGCACGCAAGAGAAGACCAGACCAGGGGTTAGCCCCGGCGCTCAAACGACTCGTCAAGGTCGTCCTGGCCACCCTGGGTCAAGTCGTAGAGGAGGCCGAGGGCCGGGATGTCTACGACGCGGTCGAAGCCATCCGGCTGGACATGGTGGCGGTCCGCGACGAGCGGTCGGCGCTCACCAGGGCGCGCACGAGGTTGGCGCGGCTGTCGCTGGCCGAGCGGATGGCCCTCGCCCGCGCCTACACCGTGTACCTCGAGCTGGTCAACGTCTGCGAGAATGCCTACCGCACCCATCGTCTGCGGACGCGAGTCCGCGACACCGACGATGACACGACGACGGACCCCGCCGCGAACGTCATCTTCGTCCTGACGTCGCACCCCACCGAGTCGCGCTCGCCGACCAATATCGCGTTGATGCGTCGTGTACAAGGGTTCCTCGTCGAAGCCCTGGAACGGAGCATGCCGCCCGACCGCGCACAGCTCGCGCATCTGTTGCATCTGGTCTGGGCCACGGGAACCCACCCCGCTCACAAGCCAACCGTCGAGGACGAGGCACTCCACCTCTTCAGCCTGCTCGACGACCCGATCCTCGAGGAGCTGCTGCATTTACGCCGAGACGGCCACACCGTGCGGCTGCGAACCTGGGTTGGCGGCGACAAGGATGGGCACCCCGGGGTGGGCCCGCAGGAAACAGGTTCGAGCCTCACCCTCTCCCGCACCCGGTTGCTGGCATTCGTCACCGGCCGTCTGCAGCCCGAGGTGGAGGCCGATGTGCGGCTGATCCCGCACAGGATCATCGACCGCGCGTGGGCACGGCTGTGTGACCAGATCGCGGCGCTGCGCGTCGTCACCATCGGGGACGGAGGCCGCCTCGCCGGGCTCCAGCGGGCGCTGGCCGAGCTGGCCTCGGAGTACGCCTCACGCCGTGGTCATGCCCACCCGCGTCTCGATGACCTCCGGCTGTTGCTCGAGTTGTTTCCCGGACTGGTGGTGCCCTTGGAACTGCGCGAGGAGCGCGGAATGTTTCAACCCGATAGCCCTATTGCGGACATGCTGCGGTTCGTCCGCGACGTCGCCCGCGGCGGCCGTGTCGAATGGTACGTCCGGGGGTGTGTGGTGAGCATGACCGACTGCGCCGAGGATCTCTGGCAGGCCCACGCGCTGGTCAAGGAGGTGTTGGGTGGGAGGACGATTCCAGTCGTTCCGTTGTTCGAAATGCCGGATGTGCTCCCGCGTGCGGCGGAGATCCTGGACCAGACCTTCGCGAATATCGATTTCGAGGCCGCCGTGCGGGACGAGCACGGCAGCTTGGAGGTCATGCTCGGCTACTCGGACACCAGCAAGCGGATGGGTGTGCTCGCCAGCCGGCTGGCCATCCACTCGGCGATGAAGGCGATCGGCGCGTGGGGCGACGCTCGTCAGGTCACGATTCTGTTCTTTCACGGCTCGGGCGGCAGTGTCGGGCGGGGCGGCGGGTCGATCGCCGACCAGGCGGCGTCGTGGCCGACCGGGGCCACCGCGGTGGTCAAGCAAACGCTCCAGGGTGAGATGGTGGAGCGTACGCTGGCGACGCCCGAGATATTCCGCAGCCAGGTGCGACACGTCGCCGCGGTGCAGGCCGCTCCTCCGCGGTTCAGAGCCACCAGCGCGGCGGCGAAGGACCTGGCCGCCCGGAGCCAGGCGGCCTTCGTCGACCTCGTCGGTTCGGACGCGTTCCTCGATCTCCTCCTGCGTGCGACCCCGTATTCGAGGCTGGGGACGCTCAACATCGGGAGCCGGCCGGTGAAGCGTGCCCTGGCGGCGCCGGCCGGGCTTGAGCAGCTCCGGGCCATTCCGTGGGTGCTCTGCTGGACGCAGACCCGATATCTGCTCCATGCCTGGGTCGGCATAGGGACCGCCTGGCGCGACATCCGCACCGACCCTGTGGCCCGCGCCGGACTGCTAAAAGCCCTCGAGCGCGATACGCTGCTCCGCAGCTACCTGCGCCTGCTGCGATTCACCCTGGCCAAGACCGAACCGTCGGTCTGGCGCGCATATGTCAGGACCCTCGGGGGCTCGCGGACGGCACTGGTCAGGCGTCTTCAACGCGAGTGGGACGATGCGGTTGACCTCGCGACCCAGCTCTCACCTGACGGGGAGCTGTTGTCGGACCGGCGATGGCTGCGCGAGAGCATCCACTATCGCGCGCCGATGATTCATCCGCTCAACCTCATCCAGATGGAGGTCCTGTCGCATCGGCGCCTGACCGCCAAGCAGGAGCTGCTCTTCCGTGAAACGGTGACCGGAATCGCGGCGGGGATGCTGACCACCGGCTAAGGACCCTGACCAAAATGGATAGCGGCGCATCCTCGGTCCGAGACTTTTCAGATTTGCGGGACAATCGCCGAAATCTGGCTGGACTCAGTGAGGTGGGATGAAGCTCGCGATGTGTCTCTCGAGGCACCTTCGAACCTGGCGGCGGACGGCCAGGTCGTTTCGGCTGTGCGTACTGGCGATCCCGGTGGCGCGGAGACGGTAGGACGGCGGCGTGTTCTGTCTCCCGCGGGGTACCATCTGCTGATGCCGCGGGTCGCGGGACGGGTATTGACCATTCATGGGATCGCACCAGCGCTCCAGCCCACTCGCTTTTGTTTCCGAAACATGTCGGACGCGGACGCGATGGGGCTCTATCTGTCGTCCGTGCCCCCGTTCGTGCCGCTGGCCAACGCGCTTGCTGGACGCGGGGTCGCGCTGACGATCGACGATGCGATCCGCGGTGCCGCCGACGCCGCACGCCTTGCGCGCCGGCACGGACACGCGGTGACGCTCTTCGTCAATTCCGGCCAGGTGCAGTCGGGCGCGCCCCACGCGTTCCTCGTCTTGAACGCACTGCTCGATGGTCTCGATGGCCGGCCGTGCGACTTCGAGGGTGAGGCGTTCAGCACGGTGACGGTGGCGCACCGCCAGGGCCTCCGCGCCCGCATCAAGACGAGGCTGTGCGTCATTCCAGACGAACAGCAGCGTCTGGACCTGGTGACGACCCTGGCGAGTCGATGGGGCGTGACGGGGCTCGACGTGCCGCCGCACTTCCACACGCTGAGCCGTCAGGATCTCGTCGCGCTCCGCGACGCGGGCGTGGACCTGCAGAATCACGGAGTGTCGCACGCGGATCACCGCAGCCTGTCCGGAGCGCAGAGCGCGCGGGAGATCCGCGAAGGCCGCGCCTGGCTCCAGCGAGAGCTGCCCGATGACTCGCGGTGCTCCGTCCGTGCGGGCGTCGCGTGTTATCAGCAGGGCTGTATCTCGGCGGTCGGACTTGCGCGCACGCTTGTGCAGCTGGGCACCTGGCGCCGCTACGCCTCGGTGTTCCGACTGATTGTGGCGAACAGCCATGCGCTTGCCGACACGCTGCGCGAGAACGACGTGCGCGTGGACGAGGTCATTCCGAATGGCACACGGGAGGTGCCGCCACGGCCACCGCTCGTCGGTCCGCCGACGGTGGTCTTTGCCGGGCGCCTGGTCCCGCAGAAGGGCGTCGATCTGCTGCTGCAGGCGATGGCGCTCGTTGTCAGGCAGTTACCAGACGCGCGCCTGATCATCACGGGCGAGGGGCGGGAACGCGCTCGGATCGAGCACCGCATCGTGGACATGGGTCTGCGCGCCCACGTCACGCTACACGGACATATCGAGCATCCAGCCCTGGCTGAGTTGCTGGCGCCCGCGTGGGTGCAGGCCGTGCCGTCGCGATCGCCGGAGCCCGGAGCCAATGTCATTCCGGAAGCGATGATGCGAGCAACGGCGGTCGTGACGACGCGGTTCGACGGCCCGCCCGAGGGACTGCGCGACGGGGTGACCGGGTTCCTGGTGCCGCCGTTCGACGCCGTCGCGCTCGCCAACCGGCTGCTGGCACTGCTGAGCGACAGCGCTCAGGCGGAGCGCATGGGACAGGCAGGGCGTGACATCGCGCTCGCGGAGCTGACGACCGGACGGATGATCGACCGTTTCGAATCGGCCTACGCGGGGCTGGCGCGATGAAACGGGAGACTATTCCTGCACGCCCAGGACCGGCCCGCCGATATAATTCAGCGATTCGACCGAACGTCATGGCCCTCGCGCCCGGGACCCGCCTCGGTGCGTATTAGGCACCGCCACGAGCGGCGAGGGCGGTATCGGCCAGGTGCATCAGGTCATCCGATCTCCGATGTTGTATCGCTGGACTCGAGATCTTCACCTCTACGTC
>CALBET010000854.1 GCA_937888665.1 uncultured Acidobacteriota bacterium | reverse complement strand
GGCGGGCAACCATGTCAGGCGGGTGAGTCTTGCCGGGACCTCGATGTCGGTGGCCGACGCCTCGGCGGAGCCTTGTTGCGCGGTCAGGTCATAGTGACCGGCCGGGAGAATGAACACCCGCGGTGTCGCGTCGTCGTCGTTGGTCGGCGCGAAGCCAGCGCGCCCCAGACCGCCGTGCAGGAAGGCGCCGACGCGCCAGGCCCGGCCGGCGCCCATCCACGACGGCGGAGGTTGCACCAACAGGGCGCCGAAGCCCGGCTGCAGGTTGACGATCTCTCGATGTTGTCCCGTTTCGTCGGAGTAGCGCAGCACCGACAGCCGCTCGGTCCAGGTGACCGCGACCACGCCGTCTGGGTCGCGGTGGGCGACCTGCACATCGTAGAAGCCCGCCGGAACCTCGGCATGAGCCCAGCCATCGACGTGCGGTTCGGCGGTGACCGCGGTCTCGCGCGAAGCGGCCACGTACACCGCGATCCGACAGTCCGCCGTCACCTCCTGCAGCCCGTCGAATACTCTGACGAGCAGATCGACGCTGCCGGGCCTCTGGGCGGATGCCCGGATCGGGACCAACAGAGAGACGAACAGACACACGCCGAACACCCGCCCGGCAGCACGCGTGCTCATGGGAATGCACCATCGTACAGGAGACCGGCCCCGCCTGACCAGGCAGACCGGCATGGCGCAGCGCTTCGGATAGACAACTCGTGACAGAGCCAGACACGCCGGATTTCGTTCGTACGGGTGGCACGGTCGAGCCCATGGAGGTGTTTCTCGTTCCTGGGCATGGGACCAGCTACGAGCTGTATTGCGAGCCACCCGACGCGGACCACTCGCAACGGTCCGGCGTGACCGGCCGCGTGTTCCACCGCGTCCGCGAGATGCTGGCCGCCGAGCCGGCCGCCCACCCGGAACGCGAGGGCAAGACACCGTCCTCCGGCTGGACGGTCCGCGTGCGCGCGGGAGCCGTGCGCCGGATGGCCGAGTGGGTGGCCGAACAGCGCCTGCTGTGGCACTTGCGGCATCAGGACACCGCCACGCTCGTGTTTCCGGACGATATTGAGGCGGAGCGGGCGCTGTCCATCGTCCTCACCACGCTCCGGTGCGATCGTGACCGCCACCGGTTCTGGATGGTGGTGGACGGACTGGCGACCGCGGTCTTCGGCCCTCTCTTTTTCTTCGTGCCTGGACCCAACCTCATCTCCTGGTACTTCGCCGCCAAGACTGTCGGGCATTGGTTGGCGTTTCAGGGCGCCCGCCGTGGGGTCGACCGGCTGAGCTGGTCCGAGCGCCCGTCGGGGTCGCTCACCGCGGTGCGCGACGCCCTGACGCTGTCCTCCGCCGAGCGGCATCGCCGGCTCGGTGAGCTTGCCGCTGAACTGGACCTCGCCCATCTGGCCACCTTCATTCAGCGGACCGGTCGCTAGTGCACCGCCGTCGAGCTCCCGGCCCGGGCTGCCTCCCGTGGCCGCGCCGCTGAGCCGTTCGAGTCCCGGTTGGCGGCCGGGTCGCATGCTATACTGCGCCGATTTGAAGCTCCGCGAAGTGGCCGAGCGTCTGGCCTGCCGGCTCGATGGCGATGGTGACGTCGATGTCAACCGGGTCGCGGGGATCGATGTCGCGCAGGCTGGCGACCTCACCTTTTTTACTAATTCCCGATACGCGAGCGCCCTGCGTTCGACCCAGGCGACGGCGGTGATTCTGGCCGACGAGGCCGAAGCCGCGCCGTGCCCGATGCTACGCAGCGCCACGCCCTATCTCGCGTTTGCGCGCGCGCTCGGGCTGTTCGCCGACGAGATCAAACCCGCGCCTGGTGTGGACCCGGCGACCAGCATCGCCCACGACGTGAGCCTCGGAGAGGCGGTCTCAATCGGGCCGTTCGTATCCATCGGGTCGGGTGCGTCGGTGGGCCCGCGCACGATCGTGCACCCAGGGGTGCACATCGGTCCGGGCGCGGTCATCGGCGCCGACTGTGTCCTCCATTCGCACGTCGCGGTGCGAGAGCGGGTCGTGATCGGGGACCGGGTCATCGTGCAGAACGCGGCTGTGATCGGGAGTGACGGGTACGGGTTCGCGCAGCGGCCGGACGGCACGCACGAGAAAATTCCCCAGCTGGGCGATGTCGTGCTTGAGGCGGATGTCGAGATTGGTGCGCATGTGGCAATCGATCGTCCCGCGGTGGGTGAAACGCGGATCCGCGCGGGTGCGAAGATCGACAATCTCGTTCAGATTGGCCATGGCGTCCAAGTGGGGCGGAACGTGTTGCTGGCGGCCCAGGTCGGTATCGCGGGCAGCACCACCATCGGAGACTCGGTGGTTCTGGCCGGGCAGGTCGGGGTCAACGGACACGTGACCATCGGCGAAGGGACCCGTGCCACCGGACAAACAGGAATTACCAGGTCCGTCCCGCCCGGGTCGTTCATCTCGGGGCTGCCCGCGATCGACAATCGAGCGTGGCGAAAGGCCGCCACGTCCTTCCAAATGCTGCCAACCCTGCGGAAGAAGGTGGCCGTTCTAGAACGCCGCCTGGCCGAGCTCGAGGCCGCCGCACACTCATCCAGCGACTAGCGTCACCGCCCGTCACCTAGGAACACCACAGCCATGTCTCGCGTCGATGCCGTCGTCGTCCTGTGCCTCTCCGTTCTCGTCGCGACCCCGTCTGGGGCGGTGGCCCAGACCAGTAGCGCCGCCTCCACGGCGGCCCAGACACCCCCGATTCCGGGGTTTCTGACCAGCTACCGATTTCATCTGAACGCCCTGCGCCTCGACTCAAGTAGCGACAGCTTCGTCTGGGATACCGATTTTGGTGGAGATGTCGATGTGTTCGACCTCCATTACTTTCGGGGCAACGTGCTCGTCAACTTCGAGACAATTTTTGGCAAGCAGATTCGCGCGATCGACCCCAATCAGGGCAACTACACGGTTGATCTGTCTACATGGTGGCGGACCGTCCTACCGGGCGCCGACTTGGGCGCGACGTTTCACCACGTGTCACGCCATCTGAGCGACCGCGACAAGGACTTCGCGATTGCCTGGAACATGCTGGGCTTCCAGTACGCGTCGCCGCTGGCCATTGCCGGCTGGGACGTCGACTTCGGGTACCGCCTGCTCAAGACAGTGCGACGCTCGTTTGTGGACTATACGGGGGAAATCGGCGGCAGCATTGCGGCGTCCCGGCCACTGCATCGGCGTGTATCTCTTCTCGCCGCGGGGGAGGTGACGTTCGTGTCGGTGGACGCCGCCGATCGTGGCCGCGCGAACCAGTTGGGCGGTCGTATCGAGGTTGGCGCCAGTTTTCCAGGGCGCGCCGGAGTCGGCGAGGTGTTTCTTTCGCGCGAACGACGTATCGATGCCGATCCCTTCGATCTGGATCCCACCACGTTTACCATGGTGGGGTTCCGGTTCTTGAGCAAGTAACCCACACGCCGCCGACCGGCCGTGTCCGGAGTGGCTATGCGATAATTCGACCATGCGTCGCATCATCCCCTTGGCGTCAGGTCGGCTCGCGTGGGTCTTTGTGGCCGCGGCCCTTTCGGGCATCGTCATTCTCTCGACGACCGTCGAGACGGCGGTCAGACCGCCGAAGTTCGACTACCAACTACACACCCTCGACAACGGGTTGACGGTGGTGCTGGCGGAGGACCACTCGACTCCGATCGTGCGTTCCGAACTGGTGTATCACGTCGGGTCGAAGAACGAGCGGCCGGGGCGCACCGGGTTTGCACATCTCTTCGAGCATCTGATGTTCAAAGGGTCGCGCAACGTGTTGTCCGACTCGCACCTGACATTGATTTCGCGCGTTGGGGGCGACGGCAACGCGTATACAACAGAGGATTCCACGACCTACGTCGAGACGGTGCCGGCGCAGTACCTCCCGTTGATTCTCTGGCTCGAGGCTGACCGGATGGCCACACTGCGCATCGACAAGGAGACGTTCGAATCCGAGCGTCTCGTGGTCAAGGAAGAGCGTCGCTGGCGGTATGAGGACACGCCGTTCGGGCTGCTCTCGGAGATCATGTACG
>CALBET010000853.1 GCA_937888665.1 uncultured Acidobacteriota bacterium | reverse complement strand
TCCGGATCTGTGGGAGCCCCGGGAGGGTAACTTCCCGGGGCCACCCGGCCGTCGCCGTAGAGGCGACCCGTCCGGTCGGAGCTGCCAAAATGTCAGGGTCTCCCCGTCGACCGACCACGTACCGGGGGTCATTCGGGTGACACCCTCGCTCGGAGCCACCAGGCGCTGTGCCGGACCGGAACCATCGGCGGATGTCCATTACAAACCCGGCTCGTCCCGGTCTGACCAGAACACCACCCGTTCCCCATCAGGGCTCCACGCCGGGCCAATGTCGGTGGCGGGACCGGAGGTGAGTCTGGTCCTGGTCGCCACGGACACGCCGTATACCCAGATGTCAAGGTTGCCGGCGTCATTCACGTCGACCGCCACCTTCGTCCCGTCCGGTGAAACGCGCGGCCTCTCGTAGATAGCGGGGAGATGGTCGAGCAGCGGCTCCTCCTGCCCGTCGCGATTCACCCACACGAGTGTGCGTACTCTGCCGGCCTCGGCGTAGAAGACCGAGCCACTGTCGGACAGGCCAAAGTTCACCTCGCCGCCGGTCCCCGTTTCCACGCGTTCCAGCACCGGAACCGGAGTTTTCGTCACTGCCAAGTGGTCGGGGTCGAAGGCCACCGCCCACAGCGTGCCGCCCACGCCGTAGACAATGTGTCCGGTCGGCGAGTAGCGGCCGTTGCTCCCCCCTGCACGAGATCGGTGACTTCGCCGGTCTCGCGTGACACGACCGCGAGACGCGAGGTCGCGTCCGAGACCCCCACTTGGTAAACAACACGGCCCGACCTTCAGGCAGGACGTGTGGCCACCGATGGTCCGTCTCGCCCTCGTCAGGGTGCACCGTCGTCAACACTTCCGGCTCGCCCCCTGACGCCGGGATTCCCAACAATCCGTTGCTCGTCTCTGTCGCGAACACGAGGACATCGTCGGAGCCCCAGCTGATCCCACGAGGCCTCGCGTCGAGCTCGCAGATGGTCACAGCCACTCCCCCGAGAACCGAAATCCGCCTGATCGTTCGGCCGACCTGAAACCCAATCTGCTCGCCGTCTGGGGAAAAGAACGGCTGACCCCCCGTGGGCCGCCCGCCACAGCGGGGACAGGCGAGCATATCCAGGCCCAAACTGCGGTGCATCAGCTCCGCTGACCAGGTCGGAGCACTTGGGTCGAATATCGGGTCTTCGGCTGATTCACGTTGATCTGCTCGCTCGCGGCCCGGCCTGTAGAGATGGCCGGACGACCCCCACGGCGTACCCGGCGGTCGCGGCCATCGCGACGTAAGCAATGACGATGTGTCGAGCGCTGGCCCAATAGAAGAACAGATGGGGAGCCAGGAACACGATGGGGACGAACAGGATTGCGGAATGATGGAGGTCTCCGATCCCGCGTAACGGCCAGTAGGTGAGCTGCACCGAGAGGTGTCGCCCAGCGATCCGCAGCGAGCCAGACACAAACACGGAGAGTATCGCGAGCAGCCACAGAAGCTGGAGTCCTCGAAAGACCGGGCGAAGTCCTCCCCCGTCCTGTGGGTGCCGCTCGTCGGCCGCCGTGTCGTACAGGACAGCACCGAGTTGACCGGCCGTGCGGGTCACTATTTCGTCCCAGGTCCCCTGGTGGTCGGCAGGCAGTACTGCAATGTTCTCGGGCACTCCGATGCCCCTGGTCGTGAAGACCAGCTCACCGCCGTAGTACAGATTGTGGGCCGCCGGCATGAGGACGATCACCAGCACGACGGCCGCGGCCAACGCGGCTTGGCGTCTCTGTCGCCGGGCCAGGGCCCAGAGGTGACAGCCGAGCAGCCACACGAGCGCGGGTGCCTGATTGATTCGCGTAATGAGCGCCGCCGCGACAAGGCTCGCTCCCAGGGTGGATGGGGTGGAGGGCCGGCTGAAGAGAAGTGAAAAGAACAGAGGCAACGCCACCAACGGCGGATACTCGGTGTGTCCCAGACGCACAAGATCGGCGATGAAGACGCTGTTCAAAAGCACGAGCAGGAGCGCCAGGGATGCGACCGACACGATTGTGCTGACGGTGCCACCGACGCGAAACTTCCAGATCATCCAAAGTGCGGATACGACGACCAGCGATCGAGAGAATGCCGCCACGAACACGTCGCCGTCGCCGAGGAGCAGATGCTCGACAAAACGGACGTAGCGAAATAACGGCTGGTAGTAGAAGACATCCTCGCCTCCGCGGAGGGACCAGGTGTCCAGAATCTCGTGCGCGAACGACTCGTAGGTCAGCGCGTCGGTGCCGCCGCCTCGGAGAAGAACGGACTGGAAGGACTCGGCGAGACCAACCTCATGCGCCAACACCAGCAACGCGATGCCGCCGGACGCGGCACAGAACGCCGCGTGGCGCTCCCGCCGTGAGAGCGTAGCGAGTCCAAGGGCAAACAGCGACAGCACGACGACCCCGTCCGCCGTGAGGATCTGGAAACTGCCGGAATGGAAGTGCACGAGCCACGCGCCAGCACCCGTTACGAGGAGAAGCGGCCACCGCCCGACCAGGATGGTGCCATAGAACCAGAGGAGCCCGAGCGCGACACCAACCGACAGCAGGTCCACCGCGTAACCGATGACCCGCCACGCGACCGGAGGGGGGTCCGCACGCAGCGGCACACCTCCTTCCGCGGTCTTGACACGGAGTTGGAACGTGGCAATCGGTTCACGGTCGTCGGCCTCGTCCGAAGGGCCTATCCGTGACCCATCGTCGAACGTGTAGGCGATCAGCAACCGCTGTCGGCCGCTGGGGACGCGTAGGTCGACGGTCCGGGTCCGTTCATACGACGGCTCCAGTTCTATCCGCCTGGACCCGATCCAGATCGTGGCTCCTCCCACGTAGGTCACGGCGATCTCACGCCCCGTGGGGTGGGAAATAGTTCCCCTCCAGTTCGCCGAAAACGGAATGCGCCACCGCGGGATCGTGCCCTCGACCCAGTTGTAGTAATTGAATCGGTTGTCGTTGATGAACGAGAGATTCCAATCGATGGGAGCGAAGTCGATCTGGCGATCGACCCGGGTGGCCTCGAACCGACCAAGAGGATTCGCGTAGCTCCGTTCGCACAGGCCTGCTCTCGGTTCTTCGTCCAGTGAGCGATAGCAGGCGGCGAATCCGTCAAAGCCACCTCCGAGGAATAGTGCGCACTTCGCCATCACACCGATGGCGAGTGTCACCGTCGCGATTGTGAGCAGGCGCGACGACCGGTGGTCGAGTTTGGACCGCCACTGTGCCCGAAGCCATGGCCAGCCAACTATTGGAGCGATCGCGAGCAGAAAGAGGTACTTAGGAAGAGAGTCGAGCGGGATACCGTTGAACTCGTGATAGTTGGCTGCCGGCAGCACCACGAACGCCGCCAGAATCGCCAACCGGATCCCGGCCAGGCGATCGTTCCGGTGGTCGCTCTGAAGGGTATCGGCCATGAACCGTCGACGGTCAGGCGTATGTGGCGCGTGGTCACGATCTCAAACGAAACGGAGGTCTCACACCGGCCTCGCGTCCCCTGACCACGAGGCGCAAGTCTAGCATCTTCCGACCGGGCGCCGGGCTGTTGTACCGGTGTCAGGCGCGCATTGGCGACGTTCCTTAGCCAGCCGGTTCCACCCTGCGCGCCATGCGCACCATCAACTCGAGAGCGTCATGGCGCAGACGTTCAACGCCGGTGGCCGAGGTTCTGGACGGTATCGATGACGCCGGTGTGTCGCACGTATCGCGCGAAGTAGGCGGCGACGTCCGGGGAGGGGTGCCAGATGTCGCCCTCGGGCTCCGTCACCGCCACGCCATCGCTGAGCGCCTGGCTCAGCGGGTCCCACAGATCGACATACGTGATGTCCAGCTCGCCCAGGAATCGGCGGATGACCGCGCGTCGCTCCCGGTCGTCCGCCGACCACGCCTTGAGCGGCAACAGCGTTGGCAGGATCAACACCGTAAGCTTCGTCCCACTCTGGTCGAGCATGCCACGAAGGTCGGCGAGACTGGCCCGCACCTCCTCCATGACCCCGGTCCGGTCCATGGCCGTTTTACTCATCAGGCTGACGGCGTACCGATACGTGTAGCTGTAGCGGAACAACCACGGGCTGATTTCCCGGAGCGGTCTGTTTGGCGCGAAGACGACAATCGCCCCGTCTCTATTCACGAACGCGATCGGCGTCGTGCCGAAGTCGTTCAGGTGGAATGTCAAGATGACGTGGTCCGCCGCCACGGCGGTATTGTAACGACGGTAATAGTTGACCTCCTGCACCGTGTTGAACGACTCGACACCCGCGTTCCAGTACTCGTAGTGGTTCTCCCCATAGAGGTCCCGAATCGCGTCGACGATGTGTCCTCGGGCCGTCACCGAGTCGCCCAGGAAGAGCAACCGCGTCGTGTCGGGCGGCGTCTCGAGCGAATACGCGTTGACGCGTGTGCCATCGTCCCGGTACAGGCCGTTCCCCAGAATGGGCCGGAAGCCGAAGCTCGGGTCGATTTCGAAGAATTGGGTGAGATTCTGCGGGTTCAGCCGGAAGTTGGCCAACTCGGTCGCTGCGAAGAAGGCCCGTTCGGGTGACGTGACCCGATACACGATCTCCATCGTGAGGACACACAACGAGGTACTCACGAGGCACAGCAGGACTTTCGATCTGTACGACGCCCGACCGCGCCCCTGGGTCATCGGTTCCCTGCCAGACGGGGTGAGATGATCGCGAGGCGACTCGGCAGCCCGAGCGGGGTCTGAAGCGCGTCGACGACGATGAGCAGGCTGGTGGCACGGGCGAAATCGGGCGCGGGCATGCCTGGCGTGACTGGAAGCAGATCTGCGAACCGCATCTCGACCGTCGTCGTCGCCTCATCCGCATAAAATGAGCGCCGCCATCACGACACGCCAGTCTCGTCGTTCATCTTCAACTGCACCGAGGCGCGGGTCGGTCGGTCGGCCCGGACATCAAAGATGAAGCGGTCGAGGGCGGCACGGTTTTCATCGCCCAGATAGTAGACGATGGCGGCGGCGGTCGGCGGCGGTCCCAGGAGGGCATAGTCGAACAGGACCCGGTCCACAAGATGTTCGACACTCGCGGTGCTGCGCGCGTCGTGTTCGAGGACCCACGCACCAGTCTCGATATCCATATCGAAGTCGAAGTCGGGGTTGAGGTCCCGTGATGACACGATGCTGGGTGGGGGGGGCGGTATTTCCGAGGCTCCGTTACCGATATAGATCGGATTGCTGACAATCCACGGGATCGCCGGGGTTCCCGGTGCTCCGGGCACGAGGACTTCCACGCGATACGCGGCAGGCGACGTCGCGATGAAGTTGAGCGCCTCCCCTTCGACCGTGGCCACGCGGTTGCCGTCGGCCAGGAGCACGATACGCGCACCTGGGGGGCCCTGAGCCCTCACCGCCAGCGCGACGGGCTGGGCCGTCTGCAGGCGGGCCCCCATGGGGTAGCTGGCGTCGTCGATCCGCCCCTCGAAGGAGAACCGGGCCGGCGCCGCCACCATGTCGATCGTGGTGAAGACGCGCCCGGCACGAATGCCGGCCAGGAGCAGCGCGGCATCCTGCGCGGCCCACTTCTCACCGCCCAACGGGCGGGCGAGCGCGACATTGTTCGAGAACGCCCGAAACACAGGTTCGTATCCTGGGAACGCGAACGCCGTCCCACCCGCATCCCGCCCTCGACCCACACTGGCCAGGTGGGCATGTGCGTCTGCGCCCGCGAGGCCGACCACCTGCCGCCGACGCGTGCTGTGGTCCCACTGCGCCAGGGCGTGGTCGGGCCGGTCGAGCAGTGCGGCGAGGGCCTCGGATGGCCGGAGCATGTACCGCAGGGCGGCGGCGCCAATGGCGCGGCTCGACTCGTCCCGCCACTGGCTGTCTGCGTTCAGCCACTCGATGCCGTCGTACTCCAGACCGAAGTCCTTCCACTGGAGGTCCGCCTTGGCCGACGCAGGGTGCGCCACGATGCCAAACCCGCCAAGACGACGCACGTCCTCGACGACCTCCAGCGCTTCACCGGCCAGCGGATATGGCGATGCCGGCAGCCCCAGCGCGATGTAGTGACCGCCGCTTGTGCTGATCTCCACGGCGTCGATGCAGAGGACCCCGGCTCGATAGACCGGGGGGTCCGGCGTGCGTGTGCCGTCGCCATGGTCGGTGAAGATGACGAATTCCAGCCCGGCCCGGGCAGCCGCGGCGGCGATGTCGTCGACCGACGCGCTCCCGTCGGAGCGGTCGCTGTGCACGTGAAAGACCCCGCGCGCCGTTGGCGGCGACGTATCGGGCGGCCAGCCGCCGAGGTCGACCGCCTGCGTACGTGGTGGCAACGTCAGCCACACCCACGCGAACAGGGCGGCCAGGCCGGCCAGGGTCGCCGCCACAAGGCGTCTGAGATTACGCATGGCGCCACCTGGCTCCCCACGCGCCCAACCGCACATCCATGTGCTGTCGCCTCCTCCGTAGAGGCTCCAGTGTAGCTCGCGGCCACCCGTTGTCTGGAATGGAGGCCGGGACAGAGCGTCGACTGAGGCGGTCCTGACTGTATCCCGCGCGTGTGCGCCGATCAGAAAGCAGGATGGTCCCGGAAGATCGTCGAGGGTGGTTCCGCGCCTCTGCCACCGCGATCCACGAGCCAGGGTGGACATATGATGTGCAGAATCGCCGTCGTCTCGCCATACCGAGACACGGGTTCGGCGCCTTGATTGGCAGAAGGGGGACGTGACGTGACAACTGAGGGATCCGGCGCCTCCTTGGGGCGCGATGGCGTTCACAACGAGGATGCCTACCTGGTAGAGGAAGGCCTTGGGCTCTACGTCGTGTGCGACGGGGCGAGCGGGCAGCCGGCCGGCGAGATCGCGGCCAGAACAGCCGTCGCCACTCTCGAGGCGTTCGTCGAACGCGAACACCTCGAGGGCCGGTCGCTCTTTCAGGCGTTTTCCTCGCTGCGCGTCGCCAGCCGTGCTGTGCGGTGTGCGATGGACGCCGTGCTGGAGGCGTCCCGTGAACACGACGAGTTGAGGGGCATGGCGACCACGCTGTCGATGTTGTTGGTCCACGGCCAGACCGGAGCGATCAGCCACGTGGGCGACAGTCGCGTCTATCTACACCGGGATGGCGAACTTCACCAGCTGACCCTGGATCACGAATTGTCCTCGTCTCATGACGTCGACGGGACGAGTCCGATCGACGACTCGGCGATTGACACCTTCGCGGTCGACCTTCGGGCTCAGGACACGTTGCTGCTTTGCACGGACG
>CALBET010000852.1 GCA_937888665.1 uncultured Acidobacteriota bacterium | reverse complement strand
AAAGTTAGCGGAACCCGAAGCGCTCGATTCTGTGGCCGCAGACAACGACGCATTCCTTCTTGATCCTGGCCTGGGTCCACCCACCTATCTCACCGTGAGCGGGCACGTCCTCTGGGACGACGACATGTGGGACGTTGAGCCCACGCGGCGCGAGGTTCTTTGACCTTGCCCGGAAATAGTGGACGGTTTGCTTACGCTGCCGACCGCCGATCGGCGGTCTGAAGTTCATACTGCAGGGGGCTCGTGTAGCCGATGAAAGAATGCAATCGGCGGGTGTTGTAGAAGCAGTCGATGTAGTTCCCAATCGCCTCGATGGTCACGTCGTGGGTGGCCCAGGAGAAGCGGTACAGCAGCTCCTGCTTGAGGCTCCCGAAGAAGCTCTCGGCGACGGCGTTGTCGTAGCAATCGCCCTTGTTGCTCATGCTGCACAGAGCGCCCCGGGCGGTAAGAGCCGCGCGGTAGGCGTGGCTAGCGTACTGGCTTCCCCGGTCCGAGTGGAAGATGAGCCCAGGACCCGGCTGCCGCGCCAGGAAGGCCATTGAGAGGGCCGAGAGGACAAGCTCGGTGCGCATGTGGTCCGCGATCGCCCAGCCCACCACGCGGCGGCTGAAGAGGTCGATGACGACTGCAAGGTAGAGCCATCCGGACCATGTCCGGACGTAGGTGATGTCGCCGACCCAAACCTGGTTCTTGGCTGGCGGCTCAAAGTCGCGAGCCACGAGGTTCGGTGCGATCGGAAGATCGTGCTTGGAGTCGGTGGTTCGTCGAAAGGGGCGCGGCGCGCGGCCCACGAGGCCGTTCTCGCGCATAATGGTGGCGGTTTGAGCGCGGCCGATGTGCTCGCCCCTAGCCTTCAGCGCGTGGCACATTCGAGGGCTCCCGTAGACCCCGTTGTTCTCCGCGTGAAGCGCACGCACCAGCGTTCCGAGCCGCCGATGACGCGTCGTCCGTTCCGGGTCGCCAGCTGTCGACCAGCGGTAGAACCCCGACGTCGAGACCCCAACGCGACAGCACATCCAGGCGACTGGGTAGTCCGCCTTCTTCGCGGCGATAAAGGCGAACTTCACCGCTTTCCTTTCGCGAAGTATGCCGTCGCTTGCTCGAAAAAATCACGCTCCCTCCGGAGCTCGCGATTCTCACGACGAAGCTGCGAGAGCTCCGCCTTTTCAGCCGTGGTTAAGGCGCCCGGTCCGCCTTGCCCTCGATCCACCTGGGCCTGCTTGACCCACAGGTAGACAGACGACTCGCTCAGCTCCTGCTCGCGGCACACGTCAGGCACATTGCGCCCGCCGTCGAGCACCAACTTCACGACCTCGGCCTTGAACTCCTTGGTGAACTTCCGTCTCGGTTTTCTCTTCTTCGCCATCTCGGACTCCTTGTGCGTCTCCGCACGTCAGGTGTCCACCAAACCCGGGCAAGGCCAAGTTTCTTTTCGTCACATCCAGTTTGGGAGTGCG
>CALBET010000851.1 GCA_937888665.1 uncultured Acidobacteriota bacterium | reverse complement strand
GCTGTCCAACTGGAACTACTACGGCACGCCGAACTCTGCGTCGATTGACCTGCTCGATGAGGAGTTGGCCGAGTTCTTGACGTCACCCGACGTGCTGCTCGGTGGGCTCGACTCCGTCGAGTCAATCGAGGACACTGGCGAGTTCGAGTCGAACTATTCTGACGCTTTCATCGAAGCGAAGGGCTGAGTCGGCAGAGGATCCGCCGCGAAGGGGTGGGCCGGCGCTGTGCTGGCCCACCCCTTCCGCGTTCATGGCCATGTGACGTCACGGTCTCAAGCCTTGTAGAAGGGTGTGAAGTCCCGAAGTCGCCCTCAGGCGCGGAGGCACCTAACAAACCGCGCGAGCACGCCCTGAACTTCAAACACATCACCACCCGATTAACCGACCGCTCATACCCGGCACGCACCTTCGCGTAAACGATGTTCGTTATGCCTGAGCCATATCCGCGAGAGTTTCGATCTTCTGGTCGGGCTACGAACTGACGGCGTGCTGCGCCACAAATCTGGTGACTGAGCGTGCACCGTTTGTGCACCGTCATCAAACGACATCCCCGACATTTCAGGCGTCGGCTTGCCAGGAGCAGATAAGGAAAGACCAGGATGTAGCAGGATGTCGCCCGCTGTCACAGTTCCTAAACCTTGTGCGGCAGTTCGATTCTGCCCGGGGGCACAAACTGTGGGCTACACCACCCGGCGCAGGATTTTCTCTTTGAAGCTGGTGTAGGGCGGGTAGGCAAGCGACGGGTCGGGCTTGGTGCCCTTGCGTAGTACGCCCTTGGGGTTGCTGAACGTGTCGAATCCGGACTTGCCGTGGTAGCGACCCATTCCGGCTGGTCCGACTCCTCCGAAGGGGAGATCGGGCACTGTGAATTGGAGGAGTACATGGTTAACGCAGACACCACCGGCACTGGTTTGGTCGACGATGGCATTGGTGGCGTCGCGGTCTTCGCCGAATGCATAAAGCGCTAGTGGCTTGGGTCGTGCCAACACGAAGTCGATGGCTTCTTGGCGTGAAGCCACGGTGATGATGGGCAGGATCGGTCCGAAGATCTCTTCGGTCATCAGAGCT
>CALBET010000850.1 GCA_937888665.1 uncultured Acidobacteriota bacterium | reverse complement strand
CGCCGTCGGTGACGAAGGCCGCGGTGTTACCGCCTCCGCCGGTAATCAGGTACAGGTTGTCCTTCACCTGTTCGATGTCGGCGACGTTGCCCTGTGCGATCGGGCGGCCCATGGTCGCGACCACACTGAGCGCGACCAGCGTACCTAGCATTGTGATTCGTTTCATGAGAACTCTCCCCGTTCGGTGCCGTTCCGGCGAGGCACAAATATACACCTGCCACGGTGATCAGTACCGACCCCCGGGGGCCCAGGGAGCACGCCCGGCGGGGCGTCAGACCCCGCCCAGACCCGCTCCGGTTACGCCGTCAGCCGGTGTTCGAGCACCATCTGCTCGGTCAGCGTGGTGCCGAACCCCGGACTGGTCGGGGCGATGACCTCGCCGTTCTCGACGGTACACGACATGGCGTCGAGAATCGTCGACCCGGCCGGGAAGCTCTCAGCCATCGTGCAGCTCGGCGACGTGAGGGCGATCGGGAAGCCCCACGAGCTGCCGCCGCGGTGCGGAATGATTTCGAGACCGGCCGCCGCCACCAGACGCGAGATGCGACGCCCTGCCGTGGTGCCCCCGCACCAGGTGATATCCGGCTGCAGGATTTCGGCCGAGTTGAGCCGGATGAGCACATCGAATCCGTGTTCCGTGTACTCATGCTCGCCACAGGCGACCTTGGTCCAGCCGGGGCCGCCGCCGCCGATCCGTCGTACCAGCTCGGCGTAGCCGAACACGTTGTCCGGCGATAGCAGCTCTTCCATGAAATACAGGTTGGCCGGGCGCAGCCGTTCGGCCAGCGGCACCGCCCAGTCGACCGTGCCGTCGCGCGAGACGCAATCGGTCATCAGGTTGCCGTCCGGCCCCATCGCCTCGCGCGCCGCCAGCACAGAGTCGATGCTCCGATCCATCTCCTCCGCCGAGGTGTGCGGACCGATCGGGAGCGAACGCTTGAAATGCCGCACCCCCCCGGCCTTGCCTTCGGCGATGTCCCCACCAGTCTGATAGATCGGAATCCGGTCTCTGCGGGAGAACGTGCGGTCACTCGCGGAGGGGGGGCGCCCGGGGCCGGGGTCCGCTCGACCCAGCAGCTCGTGCACCGGTTGTCCGGCATGCTTGCCGACGATGTCCCACAGCGCATTGTCGACGGCGCTCAACGCCATGGCGAAGACGCCCCGCCGCCCGTACAGCACGGCGGACGTATACATCTGATCCCAGAGCTGCTCGACGTTGAGCGCGTTGGCTCCTATCAGCAGATGCTTCAGGTGCCCGTCGATAATTTCGACCGCCACACTGCCGCCGGCGCCCATGCCGAACCCGGTAATGCCCTGGTCGGTTTTGATGATGGCGATGATGGCCGATGGAAGCTGTTCGAACGGTCCGCCGAAACGCCAGCGGCGCGGGTCGTCGTCGCCTGAGAAGTGTGGGGCGTCCAGCAACCCGTCTGAGCGCTGGTTGATGTAAATCGGATAGGCGTCGACGGTGCGAATCCGAACGGCCGGGGCCTGCGACGCGAACAGGGCGCGTGGGGCGCCGATGGTCGCGGCGAGGGCGGCGAACCCGCCCGTCTGTCGGAGAAACCGGCGACGGCTGGGTCGTGTCAGGTGTCGTGTCATGGTGGTGCCTCCGCGAGACCACGGAACCGAGTGTTGCGCCATCGCAGGACGAGAATGCGGTCCTGTTACATTGCTTGCAAAAGTTAACGCTGTCTGTTAGCGTTTGTCACATGACGACTCAGGCTTCTTCCACCGGCGGCTGGCCGGCGACCATAGAGCTCGCTGGAGGACCAGTCACCCTGCGCCCGCTGACTGCAGACGACAAGACGGCGTTACTCGAGTTCTTCCGGCGAGTGCCTGCCCCTGAGCGGCTGTACCTCAAAGAGGATGTGACCTCGACGCAGGTCATCGACCGCTGGGTGCGCGAGCTCGACTACACACGGGTGCTGCCGTTGCTCGCCTGGGATGGCGACCGGATCATCGGCGACGGCACGCTGCACCGCAGCCGCGCCGAGGCGCGTCGGCACATCGGCGAACTCCGCATCGTCATCGACCCGGACCATCGGAACCGGGGCGTGGGGCGCACCTTGCTGCATGCGCTGGTGGATGTCGCCTGTGCCGGCGACTCGCAGCTCGAAAAGCTCGTGTTCGAGGTGGTCGCCGATACCGAGCGAGCGGCCACGCACACGGCCGAGGCGATCGGTTTCGTCAAGGTGGCCACGTTCTCGGCCCACATCAGGTATTTCGAGGGCGAGCCGCACGACCTCCACGTGTACGAGCTGCAGGTCGGCGAGCCGATCGTGCTCGACGACCCCGCCGCGCACATGTACTAGAGAGCACAAGCGTAGCCTGCCCGGGGCCTTACCAATCCCAACGGCGCTCGGCCGCGATCCAGTTGGCCCAGCACTCCTGCGCCAGCCCCCGGTCCTGGAACTCTTTCGGTATCGCGGTCATGTTGCCCAGGTATTGGGCGACCTCCCCGTCTTTCTTCCACTCGGACAAGATGCGTCCTGTGAAAGGGGCGTCGTCGTTGAAATCGACAGGCTCGACGAGTGACGTCTCGATCCGCACGCGCCACGCGACGGTGCCGCCCTCGCCGTCGGGACCAGAGAAACTGAATTCGTCACCCTCGTGCGCGAAGTTGCTGACGAAGCTGCTCGTGGCGATCTGCTCCGCGAACGAGTTGCGCAGGCTGTTCTCGTCTGCTTGCGGCTGGGTGCATCCGAGTGCCGCTACCCCGACCAGTGACGCCACCCCAAGCCATCGACCTATCATGGTTCTGTCCCCCCTCTGAGCTGCTCCCCCGCTGCAAGTCTACCAACACACGCCGGACCTGGTCTCGGGGTGATGACGACAGACGGCTGGGGCTCTAGTGGATCGGATCATGCAAGCGACGTGAGTGGTGTCCTGCGATGAGACTGACCACATGATTCAGCGGAGGAGCGCGATGAACGACACCGACGACACCACGAGGCCGTCCGGCTCGTCGAGGCGAGCAACCTCATGCTGATGGAGGGTCGGCAGGTGGCCCGGCAAGGCTTCGAGTCCGAGAACCCGGGAATCGAGCTCGAGCCAGAAGAGATCCAGGCGCTGATCGACGAGGACCGCGCGACGTGGAACACCTCAGCGGGACCTTCACGCTCGCGGACGTGCCGGCCGGCACCCACACGATTCAGGTGTGGCACGAAGAGTACGGGGTCCTCACACAAGTCGTGACCGTGGAGGCGGATGGCATCAAGGTCCGCCATGTGCTCAGCGACGACCTGGAGGATCTCAAGAAGTCGATCGAGCAGGTGTCGGGATAGCCACCGAGCCTTGGTTTTGTGAGGGGCCACGCGTCACCGCAGCGTGCCATCCGGCGTGTCCGCCGTGCGGTTGCTGCGGGTATCGCGAGGTTCCAGCCCGACGTCGTCAGGATCTGTGCCGGCCCGACACAGGGCAGATCGGGGTCGTGCGCTCGTTCGCAAATCACGCAATAGGCCATACGGCCGCCCGGAACGCCGGACCACTCAGTTGCTGGGCGGCACCGCCTCCATCAAGATCGCCAGCGCGTTCCGTAGAGCCTGCCCGCCCGCCCGCGCCCCGCCGTAGTGTCCCTGCCGGACCACCACCAGGTCGTGTGACGGGATGATGAGCGTGGTCTGCCCGCCGGCACCGGACATGTAGTACGCCTCGCGTGGCACCGGGAACGTGCCGGTCCCGTTGAGCCAGAAGAAGCCGCCGTAGATCGGGCGGCCGTCCGCCTCCCAGGCCGGCGCGAGCGTGCTGACGAACGTCGCGTAGCCCTCGGGCAGAATCCGCTCGCCGTTCCAGACCCCGTCCTGCAGATACAGGTTCCCCAGTCGGGCCCAGTCGCGCGCCGGGGCCAGCTCGTAGCCCTGCAGCAGGTAGTTCCCGTAGGGATCCGTTTCCAGCACGAACCCGCGGGCTCCGATCTTGTCGAACAGTTCGCGCTGCGGGAACGACAGGTACTCATCGCCCCGTCCTTCGACGCCCAGCCGCACGAGGTAGTTGATCAAGACCGGGTCCGAGTTGCGGTAGCGCCCGATGGTGTTCGGCGGCCACTGTTGCGGCCGGGTGGCGGCCCACTCGAACGAGTTCACCGTGCCGGTGTACACATAGAGGTGGTCCGGGTAGCCGAGCGCCGGGTCGAGGTCCGGGTCGGCCACGCCGCGGAACCGGAGACCGCTCGACATATGGAGAATGTCGGCGATGCGGATCTGCTGCCGCGGGTCGCCCGGTGTCTGCCACTCGGGCACCGGCGCCGGCTGGTAGAGGTCGTACACCCCCTGCTTGATCAGCACGCCCATCAGCGTGGCTGTCAGGCTCTTGCCCATCGACCAGCTTTCAAGCGGCGTGTGCATGGTGAGGCCGTCACCGTAGCGCTCACCGATGATCCGCCCCTTGTGGGTGATCACCAGACCGCCCGTCATGCCGGCCGGGTCGAATGCCGCCTCCACCGCCGCCGCGACTTTGTCGGCGTCAATCCCGGCGGGGAGCGGCGTGTTGGGTAGGAGGTCACCCATGGGCCACGGCTGGGTGGCCGGGTCTGGCAGCGTGCTCGTGATGTCGACCGGCTCGAAGTACACATCGTCCACGCCGATCGGCAAGGCGACGCATCCATGGTCGCCGTTGAACTTCGCCGTGCGCACGACACCATCCGGGAGCGTCAAGTGCACCTGACGCTGGTCGCGGTCCACGTCGATCTTGGTCACATGATGACGATACTCGTAGGGCGCGCTGAAGAAGCCGACGTTCTCTGCCGCGAACTCCGGATCGAGACCGGTGACGAACACGGCCGAACAGAGGGTCTTCGCGAACCCGGCGGTGTGATGCCACAGCGGGTCACCCGGGGGCGGCGCGTAGTCGGTGTCCAGTTCCGCCTCCGTCGCGCGCGCGAGCATCGCCTCTCGTCCCTCCTGGGCGTGGGTCACCGCCACGCCGACCCGGCCGACCACCGCCTGGGCGAGAACAAGTAGTACGACGGTGGCGCGACCGATGTGTCGGTGTGTCATGACGATCTCCTCTGGATTTCGGAGCGTAGCACGTCCCATTCGGCCGTGCACGGTCACCGCGCGCCTGGTTTTCGCTCCGGTCCGGGAGCGGTCCAACGCCGGTTTGACACGCTGGCGGAGGACGCGCTGCGCGGACCGAACCTGATAGCATGCTGCTCCGCTGAGCGCTGGTCCATGACGTCCCAGCCCGT
>CALBET010000849.1 GCA_937888665.1 uncultured Acidobacteriota bacterium | reverse complement strand
CTGCTCGGCGGTGACCCGCTGCCTGGACCGTTTCGGGCCGAAACCGGTTTTCTCTTCACGGAGAACCTGACGGTCGATGCCCAGATAGAGCTGTTCGGCCGGTTCGGGTGGGTGCTCTCGGGCTACAACGTGGTCTCCACGGCCTTGACGCTCTTGCTGTCCGAGCCGAGATTCGGCGTCTTCTACGCCGTCGATGCCGTCGTCAACGGCACGCCCGTGAGGACCTGGCAGGTGCTGAACTGGATCATCTCGACCGTCTCGACGGTCCTGATCATCTGGGTGGCGAGGGACTGGTGGCGGTCTCGAGACCCGGAGAAACGACAGGTCATCGTCCTCGGGATGGTGGTGCTCCTCGTGAACTCGGGACTCGGCTATGTGTACACGAGAGACCGCATCCCGTCGGTCGCGGGTGTGTACTATGGGCTCGTGCTGGGCCTGGCGGTTGGCACACTGTGGGAGCGACGATCAGCGGTTCAGGGTGTGGCACGACAGCTGGCGATGTGCGTGTTGCTCGTCACCGTTGCCGGCGGGTGGGCCTACCGGGCGGTTGGCACACTGGTCTGGACGAGAGACGAGGTCTGGTCGGTCAGGGACCAATGGACCGATCGCTATGAACGGTTGACACGGCACGATCCGAACGGTCCCGCAGTCGATAGCCGCACGAAGGCGTTGCGGCAGCAGCTTCGGCAACGCGCGCTGCGCAGGCCGCTGCAGGATCCTGGTCAGGACCCGGAATGGATGAGCGAACTCTTCGAGCGCAAGCACTAGCAGCCCGTGGTGAAAGCCCCGCTGCATTCGACGGGCGCTTTATCCCGGCTGCCGCTGCCTCGTCCCGGCGCGGGCGCGTCCTGGAGTCGCGAGGCAGATGACGGGACACTAGAATGCTCTGCGATGCGTGAGCGCCAGGCGACGGAGCGGTTGCCACTTGACAGCATGAACCGGACGGCCGTCGCCGATGGCGTCAGGGGCCTGCCCCGGCTGTTGGCGGTGGTCCTCTGGATGTTGGTGGCGGCGGCGCCGGCCGCGTCTCAGCAACGTCCTGGGGGCGACTTCCCGCCGCCACCCACGCTCGTCTCGCGCGCCGTGGAGCGGGACCCGGTCATGGACGGCGCTGTCCTGGGCGACCCAGCCTGGTCGGGAGTTGACCCGACTGGGGACTTCTGGCAAACCCGGCCGGATGAAGGGGCGCCGTCCTCGGAGAGAACGGAGGTGCGGGTGGTCTTCACCGACAGCACGCTCTACGTGGGGGTCATCTGCTACGACGACGAGGCCGGGGGCATCACCATCGCGGATAGCCGCCGAGACGCCTCGCTGGACGACGGCGACAGCATCCAGATCATCCTCGACACCTTCCTCGATCAGCAGAGCGGATTCGTCTTTGGGACCAGCCCGGCCGGTCAGGAGTATGACGGTCAGGTCGTCAACGCGGGCGAGGGGCGACTCGGACGCAGCACCACCACATCCAGCGGGTCCGGCGCCGGGTTCAACGGAAATTGGGACGGCGTCTGGGAGGTGCGGACGACGGTCTCTGAGATCGGATGGAGCGCCGAGTTCGCCATACCGTTCCGCACGCTGAACTACCCGTCCCGCGACGTCCAGACCTGGGGCGTGAATATCCAGCGGAACATTCGTCGTCGTAACGAGATCGCGTACTGGGCGCCGCTGCCGCGGCAATACAACCTGATGCGGCTGTCGCTGGCGGGGGCGGTGACTGGCATTCGCGTGCCCCCGGCCGAAGAGCGTGGCGTCAAGGTGGTTCCCTATGTGACCGGCGAGTTGCGGCACAGCGACGTCCGGGAGCGCACGATCGCCCTCGGCGATGCGGGCGTCGATTTGAAATACGCCATCTCGCCCAGTCTGACCCTTGACCTGACCTACAACACGGACTTCGCTCAGGTCGAAGTGGACCGGCAGCAGATCAATCTGGACCGATTCAACCTGTTCTTTCCGGAGAAGCGTCCGTTTTTTCTCGAGAACGCCGGGGTGTTCTCGGTCAGCAGCGTGCGCCAGGTGGCCGGCGGCAATCCGGCTCAGACCGAGCTGTTCTTCAGCCGTCGCATTGGCATTGGCGCTGACGGACGCGAGATTCCGATTCTTGGTGGCGCCCGTGTGTCCGGCAAGGTATCAGACACGGTGTCCGTCGGGCTGCTCAACATGCAGACGGAGGCGGTCGGCGACGCCACGCCGGCCAATAATTTCAGCGTGGCTCGGGTGGCGCGAGACTTGCCGAACAGCTCACAGATCGGCGCGCTGTTTGTGAACCGTCAGGCGACCGGAGCCGTGGCTGGCTCGGACAACTACAACCGGACCTATGCGGTGGATGGGCGCGTCGGGCTCGGGCAGAACGGACAGATCGCGGGATTCCTGGCCAAGACGTCAACCCCGGGGCTGGAGGAGGATGACCACGCCTACAACGTGGCCTGGGACTACAACTCCGAGCGGTGGCGCTTTACGCTCGGGTACGTCGAGGTGGCCGATGACTTCAATCCAGAGGTCGGGTTCCTGCGCCGCGGCGACCGGGGCTTTCGGAACGTCGATTCCGGGTTCTCCTTCATCACGCGCCCCAAGAACTTCCTCAAGCTGCAACAGATTCGCCCGCACGCGACGTTCAACCGGTTCTGGCTCTTCGACGGGTTCGAGCAGAGTTCGTTTCTGCATCTCGACAACGACCTGGAGTTCAACGACAGTTCGCTGATCAAGACCGCGTGGAACATCACGGGTGAGGGGGTCC
>CALBET010000848.1 GCA_937888665.1 uncultured Acidobacteriota bacterium | reverse complement strand
CTCCCGGGCATCAAGAACACCTTGTCTGCCGCCGACGCCAGGTAGTACTCCTGCGTCCCGCCGTACTCGAGAAACGCCACAATCGGCTTGCCGGACTCCCGGTAGTCGAGCACCGCGTCACGCACCTCCTGCACCTTCCCCCACAGCGGCTGGGGGCCGGTCGGCATCAGAATCACGCCGCGGATCCGATCGTCAACTTTCGCCTTGCGCAGGCTGTCGACCACCGATTGCACCGTCGGCACGTCACCCATGAATGACGTCAGGAACGGATTCGCCTGACGCTCCGACAGCCCTCCCGGCACCCGTAACGTCAGCACTGAATTCGAGGACACCGTCGGCGCCCGCGAGACCATGAAATACATCGCGGCCAGACCGGTCATCGACGTGACCACCGCGAGCAGCAAGAACACGACGATGAATCTGACCCCGCGATTGACACTCACGGCGTGCCTCCTTGTGTGCCGACAACGTCAGCACCTAAACACCGATGGCAAGGCCCGTCAGGGCCGCCGTACCATTACGTAGCAAGGCCCTTCAGGGCCGCCGAAACCCGGCACCACCCACCACCAGACCCCTCACACTTGAGTATACGTGACCACCCCCCGCGGTTCGCGACCACCTCGCCCTCTGGCGTCAGTGCGGTGGTGTTGGGTATACTTCGACGTTCGGCTCGACGGCCGTACCCTCCCTCACTGCGGAAGTGGCGGAATTGGCAGACGCGCAGGCCTCAGAAGCCTGTGAGCTCAGGCTCATGGGGGTTCAAGTCCCCCCTTCCGCACCAGCCTTCGCTCGCCACAGATCGTGCGAGCTTCGGCCGGCAGGCCATCGAAGGCTGCGCGCCATAGCCTTGTCGCGCTATCAGACATGAAGGTGACGAGTCCGGCATTCGAGGACGGCAGGCCAATTCCGAAGGAGCACACCGGGGAGGGTCGCGACAGCTCCCCTGCGCTTGCGTGGGGACCGGTGCCCAAGGGCGCAAAGTCGTTTGCCGTGCTCTGCCACGACCCTGATGCGCCTGTAGTGTCGGACGGAGGCTACGGCTACGTCCACTGGGTGACCTATAACATCCCGGCGACGGCAACGGGTCTGTCCGAGGGCGAAGACGGGCCTGCTACAGGGCCGACCGACTCCGGCAGTCCCGGCTATGGAGGCCCGATGCCGCCGAATGGCCACGGGCCGCACCACTACTTCTTCTGCGTCCTGGCGCTCAGCTGCGAACCGGACCTCGCTCCTGGCCTGACGCTTCGCGAGCTGTTGGGCACAGTCCAAGAAGACGTGATCGGAATGAACCGTTTGCTGGGTACCTACGAGCGCGGCTAGCAGCCCGTGGTAGCAGTCGCACGTCGCACCGAGAGCGGCGCTGGACCGGTCGGACAAGGCGAGCGCGGCAGTGCCACTTCAGCGTCTCGGTGCAACGTGCGACTTTCACCACGGGCTGCAATGTGAAGCGGCCTGTCAAGTAACCCTCAATGAGAGGTGGCCGATCCCTTGAGCAATGATTGAATCCTTGCTAATGTAAGGAAATGGCCAAGGTCACCAGCAAGCTGCAGGTCACCCTCCCCAAGGCAATCGCTACCCAGTACGGCATCGAGCCGGGCGACGAGATCGAGTTCCAGGCTGCCGGGGACGTGATCCGTGTGATTCCGCCACGCCACCGCGCCCGGACGCACCTCAGTCTCGATGAGCGCCTAAGACTCTTCGATCGGATGGTTGCTGAACAGCACGACTGGCAGAAGCAGCGGTCCTGGCCAACGCCCCTGTCCGGGGACCGCGGCTGGCGCCGGGAGGACCTCTACACCCGTGGCGAGCCTGATTGATACCAACGTCCTGGTGTATCTCTTCGACGCCCGCTTCCCGGCGAAGCAGCGGACCGCGAACGCGGTGATTCGCGAGGGACTGGCGATGAACGCACTCGTGTTGCCGCACCAGGCGGTAGTCGAGTTCGTCTCGGTCGTCACACGGCCGCGATCAGATCTCGACGGAGCCAGTCTGCTGCCGAGAGCCAAGGCGTTGCAACGGGCCGACGTGCTGATGCGCCAAATCCCGGTGCTCTACCCTGACGCGGAGGTGCTCGCCACCGCCATCCGAGGCGCCGGCACCTATCAGTTGCCGTGGTTCGACGCCCACCTCTGGGCTTACGCCGAGGTCAACGGCCTGCCCGAGATCCTGTCCGAGGACTTTTCCCACGGACAGCACTACGGCTCGGTCAGGGTGCGTAACCCGTTTCTCGCGGCGACCGACGCGGTGCACGAGCTGCCGCCGATGTACGACCCGTGACCAGCCGTCTGCGAGACCGGCACGAGACGAGAGCTCTTCAATCCAGGAGCACCCGCTGCGGCGAGAGCGGCATTGCCTGGTGAGCGCGCTGAGTTCGTTCTCTGCGATGTTAAGCCAACTGCCGTGCTTGGGGGTGTAGTGGATCTCCAGCCGCTGCGCCAGGCGACGCGCTTCTGCCGGCGGGAACGCCTCGTACAGCGAGCCCAGCGTGTGCGTGTTCAGGTTGTCCATCACCAGGGTCACGATCGGCACCCCGCCGTAGCGGCCTTCGAGCCGGGCGCGCACCGCTTGGGCCCAGTCGACCTTCGTACGGCGTTCGGTCACCGGCACGGCGCGCCAGCCGGCGAGCGGATCGGTGAACATGAGCGACGTCTGCCCCCTCATCGCCTGCATCACCTTGCTCGGCGACAGGTGCGGCGGCGCACCCAACAACAGAGGCACGCGATCGGCCGAATGTGCCCCTGCAGAATCTCCACATCGTGCGTCCCACTCAGTCTGGTACCATGCGGCCATGCCTCTGCCTGAGTTGGCCGCCGTCATCTCGGTGGCCCGGTCGACCCCGGGCTTGGACTTGCTGATGCTGTACGGTTCGCGTGCCCGTGGCGACGCTGGCCCGGGCGCCGACTGGGACTTTGGGTTCCTGGCCCAGGACGGTATGGACCTGTCCGGGTTCCTGGCGGCGCTGGTCGAGACGCTCGGCGACGACCGCGTCGACCTCGCGGACCTGCGGGCAGCAAGCGGGCTCCTGCGGTACCGCGCTGCGCGGGAAGGCCAGGTGCTGTTCGAGGCAAAACGGGGCAACGGTGAGCGGTTTTGTTTCGAGGCGACCCGCTTCTGGTGTGAGGCCGGGCCGATGCTGGAGCGGGGATACAGCGACCTGCTGGAGGCGCTGCCGCGGTGAGCGTGTTCGACCGGGCCGTCCTGGCCGAGCGGACCATGGCCGTGCAGCGGCACCTGGCCCGCGTGGCGGAGCGGCTGCCGGCGTCTGCCGTCGACTTGGAGCCGGCGACAGACTCGTCCGACGCCGTCGTGTTGCATCTCTGGCAGGCGACGCAGATCGTGATCGACCTCGCGATGTCCGCCTGCTTGGGCCTGCGCCTCGGCACCCCCAACAGCTACGCGGACGCGTTCCGACGTCTGCAGCGGGCTGGAGTCATCGATGAAGACCTGGCCGACCGGTTGGTCCGCGCAGCCGGGTTCCGGAACGCCGTGGCGCATGCCTACGAGTCGCTCGACTTGGCGCGTGTACATGCGGCCGCCACCAATGGGCCGCAAGATCTGCTCCGGCTCCTGGGGTACCTGAGCGACCGCGTCGAGACCGCCGCCGGCTAGCAGCCCGTGGTGAAAGTCCCGCGTCGCACCGAGAGCGGCGATGCGGCCGCC
>CALBET010000847.1 GCA_937888665.1 uncultured Acidobacteriota bacterium | reverse complement strand
GACGCGGACCTTGCCCCCGGGCCGTGGCCAAGACCGCCGCAATCTCGGTCGGATGGTGCCCGTAGTCGTCGACGACGCGAACTCCTCCGATCGCCCCCTTCAGCTGGAACCGACGGTCGATGCCGGAGTACGCGGCCAACGCGGTCGCCACGCGGTTCGGATCGAGACCCATCTCCAGGCCGACCGCGAAGGCGCCCAGCGCGTTGAGCAGGTTGTGCCGACCGGGCACCGCGACCGTCAGTGGGGTCACCCGGGTGTTCCCCTCCCACGTGTCGCGCACCTGACAACAAGAGCCGGTCGGGGCACAGACCGCATCCTGACCTGTGATGTCGGCGCCGCGTGCATCCAGACCGTAGGTCACGACCCGTCGGTCGACCCGGTGGCGTAATCCAGTCAACTCGGGGTCGTCGGCGCAGAGCACGACCGCACCGGTCGGGGTTACCCGGTTGGCAAAATCGACGATGGTGTTCCGGAGCGCATCAAGGGTGCCGTAGTAGTCGAGGTGCTCTGCCTCAAGATTGGTCAGCACTGCGACATGGGGCGTCAGCTCCAGCAATGAACGCTCGCTTTCGTCCGCTTCCACGACGAAGTGAAGTCCCTGCCCGACGCGGGCGTTGCTGCCGAATGCGCCGACACGCGCCCCGATCAGGGCGGACGGGTCAAGCCCACACTCGGCGAGCATCACGGCGACCATCGAGGAGGTCGTGCTCTTGCCGTGCGTCCCGGTCACCGCGACCGTGGACCGGGACCGCGCGAGGCCGGCCAGCATCGCACCGCGACACAGCACCGGTAGCCGACGACGACGCGCCTCGCGAAGCTCTGGGTTCTCGGGCGGGATGGCGGCCGAGATCACGACCGCATCCGCCTGACCGACCCAACGTGCGTCATGCCCGGTATGCACCTCGACACCACGTTCCCGTAGACCCGCCGTCACCGCTGACGCAGTCAGGTCGGAACCGGTGACCTCGTATCCGAGCGCGCTCATCATGGTCGCGATACCGCTCATCCCGATGCCACCCACTCCCACAAAATGGACCCGGTGCACGTTCGGTGGCAGCCCATGCGCCTCCGACTGCGGGTGCATTCCGGCCCCCGTCCCCTTATCAGTCACCACCGCGCGAGCTGCTCGACGCGGTCGACAATGAGTCTGGCGGCGTCCGGCGTCGCCAGCGCTCGCGCGGCCGCGGCCATACGGTGGCGACGCGCCTCGTCGCGCACGAGTGCGAGCACGCGCGCCGCCAACGTCTCGCCGGTCAACTCCTCCTGCGGCAGCAGCTCCGCTGCGCCATCGCGGGCCAGCACCTCGGCATTCACACGCTGATGCCCGTCGGCCGCCCCAGGCAGCGGCACCAGCAGCGCCGGGCGCCCCATGGCGGCGAGCTCGGCAAGCGTTGTCGCGCCCGCCCGGCAGACGACGACATCGGCATCACCCATCAGCTCGACCATGTCCTGAAAAAACGGCTCGACTCGCGCCACCAGCCCAGCCCGGTCGTAGGCCTGGCGAACCTCCTGCCAGTCCTGTTCGCCGGTCTGGTGGGTCACGGCGAGCGTGTCGGCACGCGCCGCGAACGATCGCGCGGCGCCGATCATGGCCACGTTGATGGCGTGCGCGCCCTGCGACCCCCCGATCACCAACAGGTGCACTCGCGCGCCGGGCGTCGATTTCGGCGCCGACGCGGCGAAGCCGGCGCGCACCGGATTCCCACTGACAAACGCCTTTCCGCGAAAGTACGGCAGCGCCACATCGTGCGAGACCGCCGCCGCCGTCACGACTCGAGCCAGCAGCCGATTGGTCACGCCAGGCAACGCGTTCTGTTCGAGCACGAGGGTCGGCGTCCTCCGACAGGCCGCCAGCAGCACGACCGCACCCGATGAATAGCCACCAAGCCCGATGACGAGATCCGGTCTCACCCGGGACAGCACACGCCAGGCGTCCCAGGCGCTGAGAGGAAGCAGCGCGAGACCGCGAGCCAGAGCGCCGACCGACTTGCGCTTGAGCCCGGCGCTGCGCACCCGTTCGTGCTCGAAACCATGGCGTCCAACCTCCCGCATTTCCAGCGCCCGCCCGGTGCCGGCGAACACCACACGCGCCGTCGGCCGTCGCCGACGGAGTTCCTGCGCCACCGCGATGCCGGGGTAGAGGTGTCCTCCGGTACCGGCGCCGCACAACAGGACACTGGATGGTCGATCGGTCATCTCGCTCGCCGACACGGCGACATCGGTTCAGACTCATACGTCAGCCGAGGCGTGCTCTGACACGTTCAACAGAATGCCCACGCCGAGGAGACTGATCAGCAACGACGACCCGCCGTTGCTGACGAACGGGAGCGGGATTCCCTTGGTCGGCATCATGCCCAACACGACGCTGATGTTCATAAAAGCCTGGAACGCCACCATCATGGTGAGTCCCAGCGCCAGAAACGCCCCGAACCGATCGGGCGCGGCCATGGTCACGCGCAAGCCCCGCCAGACGATGACGCCAAAGCACGCGAGGACGGCCGACGCTCCCAGAAGTCCCGTCTCCTCGGCGATGACGGCGTAGATGAAATCGGTGTGCGGAGCCGGCAGATAGAACAACTTCTGCACCCCGGCCATCAATCCCTGACCGAACAACCCACCAGTACCGACGGCAATCTGCGACTGGATGATCTGAAAGCCGTCTCCGAGCGGGTCCGCGTAGGGGTCGAGGAACGCGAGG
>CALBET010000846.1 GCA_937888665.1 uncultured Acidobacteriota bacterium | reverse complement strand
GAATCGCCTGGAGCTGGCCGGCGGTACATCGGGACGGACGTTTACACGGAAGCCAGAAACCGAATCGCCTGGGTATTCGACAACTTTGAGCGCGTCTACCTGAGTTTCTCGGGCGGCAAGGATTCCGGCGTGCTGTTGAACCTGGCATTGCAACACATGGAGGAAACCGGCGAAACGCGCAAACTCGGCGTCAAGATCATGGACAACGAGGCGAACTACGAACAATCCGTCGAATTCATGCATCGCATGATGAGAACTCACGCCGACAAACTCGACATCTACTGGTGCTGCTTGCCGATCACGTTGCCCTGCACGGTATCCAGTTACGCCGTCGACTGGCAGTGCTGGGGAGAACACGACAAAGACCGCTGGGTGCGACCCCGGCCCGATGACCCGTACATCGTTAACTTCGACAACCATCAGTTCCCGTTTTTCCGCGAGAACATGCTCGACAAAGTCTTCTACGACGAATTCTCCGAGTGGTACTCACAGGGCAAAACGTCAGCCAACCTCATCGGCATCCGAGCCGCTGAAAGCCTCAACCGTTTCCGCGCGATTATGAACGAACGCAAGGAAACCCTCGGCGGCAAGATGTGGACGAAGCGCAACACAGAGCATTCCTACAATGTGTACCCGATCTATGACTGGAAGACCGAAGACATATGGGTAGCTAACGCGCGGTTCGACTGGGACTACAACAAGCTGTACGACATCTTCTACAGGGCCGGCGTGCCGATCCACAAGATGCGGGTGGCGTCGCCGTTCATGTCGGAAAGCAAGTCATCCCTTGGCCTGTACCGGGTGATCGACCCGCACACATGGGCGAAGCTGTGCGCCCGCGTAGGTGGCGCCAACTTCGTCGCCACCTACGGCAAACAGATGGGGTATCGCAGCTTTACTTTGCCCGAGGGTCACACATGGAAGAGCTTTACAAAGTTCCTGCTGGACACCTTGCCGCAGGAGGTGGCCGATAATTTTAGGTCGCGCTTCATCCAATCCATCCGCTATTGGGCGCGGGTGGGGCGCGGTTTGCCCGAAAACATCATCGCCGAACTGGACCGTGTCGGGGTTGATTACCGCATCAACGGCACATCGCCACACGGCGGCAACGAGTTACGGCGGGTGTGCATCACCCGGCCACCCGATCACCTCGACGCATTGCACGCCCACCCCAGCATGGTCACCAGTTGGAAACGGTTTGCCATCACGATCCTGAAGAACGACCACACCTGCAAATACCTCGGTTTGATGCCGACGCAGGAACAGCAAGCTCGCCAACGGCAGATCCAAGCCAAGTACAGCTCACTCAACAAAACTGGAGGGAAAGAATGAAAGTCATTGCCGGCGCGGAACTTGACGCCATGAACAGGGTTATGGAGTTCACCCCAGGGGGTTTTCTCAGTCACCGTTTCCTGCTTGCCGAGGACGGCCTAGGGATCACCGTGACCCGCACCGTGATCCCACCGAAGGGGCCGCAACGATGGCAGTACCCGACACGGATTGAGGCGTGCTACTGCGTCTCCGGGGAGGGTGAACTGGTCAACGTGGCGACGGGGGAACGCCACCAGATTCGACCCGACACCGTTTACGCCCTGGAGAAGAACGAAGAACACACCTTTGAGGCGATCGGCGGCCCGGTCACCCTGATCTGCATGTTCACGCCGGCGCTGGAAGGCAACGAGGCGCACAAGCCGGGGCACAGTTACGGCGACAACCATCGCTCCCCGGTGTATGACGTGCGTTCGGTGCCGATCGACAAGGTCACCGCGAACGACTACAACCCCAACTCGGTTGCGCCACCGGAAATGGAGTTGCTCGAGACGTCAATCTGGGAAGACGGCTATACGCAGCCGGTCGTGACGGTGTACGACAAAGAGAGTGACCAGTACATCGTGGTTGACGGGTTCCACCGGTTCCTCACGTTGAGGAACTCGCAGCGGATTCGTGAGCGTGAGGGCGGGATGCTCCCGGTGGTGGTGCTCGACAAGGACATGTCCGATCGGATGGCGTCCACGATCCGGCACAACCGTGCCCGCGGCAGCCACAACATCGAGTTGATGTCACAGATCGTCACTGAGCTAGTCGAGATGGGCAAGGGCGACCGCTGGATTTGCCAGCACATCGGCATGAGTCCCGACGAACTGCTGCGCATGAAGCAGATAACCGGCCTGGCAAGCCTGTTCGCCACCAAAGAGTTCTCGCAAGCATGGGAGCCGGAAGCGTGACACTTTTACAGATCGCTTGCCTTTGCGTGGTGACGCGATGATCGACAACTACCCGACCCGGCTACCACACGCCATTGCACCAATTCCGCGCATCGAACCGACGGTTTGGGGAACCGTAGCTGACGGGCCGCTCAACCAGGGCGACCTCGACGGCTACTCCGACGCCGGCCATATGCTGCGCCGCAACACAATTTCAGACATCCTGATACCTGAGCTAGACGATGAACTGCGCAACATTGCAGCATCGCTCGACACCGCCGACCCTCGCATCATCCGCGAGGCAGACGGGTCGATCCGCTCGATATTCGAGCCACACCTAATCAGTTCCGTAGTCAAGCAAATAGCCGAACTGGACACCGTGCTACCCGTGGCGCAGCAGCTACTCGGCGGCGACGTTTACATACACCAGGCCCGAATTAACTACATGTCGGCATTCAGTAGCACTGGATTCTATTGGCACTCGGATTTCGAGACGTGGCATGCCGAGGATGGAATGCCGACCATGCGGGCTGTTTCCTGCGTTATCGCACTGACTGAAAACTATCCGCACAACGGCACCCTAATGACCATCACCGGAACCAATCGGACGTTCTATCCATGCGTCGGCGCCACGCCGGCCAGTAACCATGCGACATCGCTGGCCGGCCAGACCGTTGGGATACCGGATCGGGAAACACTGACTCGAGCGGCCACTCGAGGAATTAATCAGTTTGTTGGCCCCGCCGGTACTGGCTTTTGGTTCGACTGCAACACGCTGCATGGCTCTGGATCAAACATCACCCCGTTCCCCCGGTCCAACCTGTTCCTGGTCTTCAACTCGGTCGATAACCGTCTGGTCGAACCGTTTGCCGCGCCTGGGCCACGGCCCGACTATCTAGGAGCGCGCTGATATGAAACTGCCCCAGGTTTATCGCCGCGTTCAGGAATGGGAAGAAGTCGCCCACAACA
>CALBET010000845.1 GCA_937888665.1 uncultured Acidobacteriota bacterium | reverse complement strand
CGACAGCCACTCGATACCCGCTCCGGCGCAGCGACGCACCCACCACCTCGGACAACGTACGGCCATCCGTGCTCACAAGATCTGCAGCGAGTACGGCGGCCAATTCCGCGGTCGCGCGGTCGAGGATCGTCTGGGCGTCGGACGGCGCGGCGACCCGGGTCGACAGATGCAACTCGACCGACCCCGGCGAGGCCAGGATGGTAGTGTCGATCACCGGGTGCCCGTGCTGCCACCGCGCGTAGACTGGATGCGCCAGTTCCTCGACGTGCGACTCCCCTCGCCCGGCGACCCGCAACACCCTCCGATAGAGCCGCTCGTCCGACGCACGTTCGGCCAGCCGACCGCGCGTGAGTTCGGCGAACATCGGCTCGAGTTCACGTGGCGGCCCTGGTAGCAGGACGACGACCCGGCTGCCTGCTTCGATCCAGAGCCCGGGGGCCGTGCCGCGCGGATTGTCCAGGACCACCGCTCCGGCCGGGACACTCGCTTGACGCCGGTTGTTCTCCGGCATCGTCCATCCGCGCGCGGCAAAGCGCGCCCGGAGCCAGGCCAGGATGTCCGCGTCCTCGCGCAGCGGACGACCGAGGACCTCGGCCACCGTCTCGCGCGTGAGATCGTCGTCGGTCGGGCCCAGACCGCCACAGATCACGAGCAGATCCACCCGCGCGAGCGCCTCGCCGACGGCGGCGCTCAGGTCGGTCGGCGAGTCACCGACAATCGACTTGCGCCGCACCACAATCCCGAGCTCGTTCAGCCGAGCGGTCAGAAACAGCGAGTTGGTGTCGGTGCGAAAGGGAGTCAAGAGCTCGGAGCCGACCGCGACAATCTCGGCCGTGGCAAGACGGGACCCAGTCTTCGGCGTCCCGTCGCTCACGCCAGCCCCCCAACCCACAACAGGAGCCGCAAAGCGCCCTGGGCGTAGAGTCCCGCCACCAGGTCGTCGGCCATGATCCCCCACCCGCCCGGCAGCGCCTCAGCCTGCCTGACGGGAAACGGTTTCACGATGTCGAAGGCCCGGAACGCCAAGAACCCGATCACCACGCCGCCCACCCCCACCGGCACCGCCAATAACGTCAACAGCACTCCCGCCACTTCGTCTATGACCACGAGCCCAGGATCTCGACGCTGATACGTCGACTCGGCCTCGGACGCCGCGACGACGCCCACCAAGGTCACCGCCAGCATGACCCCGGCCTCGAGCCACAGCGAATGACCTGACCGGACCGCCCAAAAGAGCACCACACCAGCCACGGACCCGACCGTCCCGGGCGCACCTGGAGCAAACCCGCAGGGCCCAACGGTGGCGATGCTGACCAATACACGCCGTCCGAACGCGGTCACTCGGCGCCTCCGGACACAGCTACCGTCGTAGCACGTGCACTCTCGCAGGATCTGGCCCGCGGCACGCGGAACAGCTCAGCCATGGCCTACGACACCACAACGACCCGCGTACCGGCGACGCGGTCGTGAAGTCCTCGCCGGTCCGGGAGCACACACACCAAGATCAGTCCGACGCCAGCCGGCAGCAGGGACAACACCATGACCAGTGCCCGTATCAGCGCCGCGGCGATGGTCACCGGCTGTCCGACGAGATCGACCGTGCGGATTCCCACCACCATCTTTCCAAAGGTCTGCCCCCCCGTGGCGGTCAACACGACGACATACCCGGCGTCCAGCAAGAGCAGGAACGCGGTGAGCGGCGTCACGGGGAGCGCCCCGACGGACGCGACGTCGAGCCCCGCGAGCCGAATCGTGAGGCCGATCACGGCGGCGTCCAGCAGGAGGAGTAGTGCGACGTCGAGGGTCCCGGCGATAAGGCGTGACCATACGCTGGCATCCGCCCTGATCGTATCAGCCGTCGCCACGCCCGTTGGCGTGTCGAACGACAACTGTCGCTCCGATCCCCGGCGCCCCCGCCGCATTGGCGGCCGCGGAATGGCCGGCGTCGAACGTCGCACCGCCAGCGGCGGGCGTGCCCTCGCCTCGTCCGGTACCGCGGGTCCGGCATGGTTCGGAAACAACGGAAGCCCGGAGCTGGTTCCGAGCGGCCCTGGCGCGTGGGTCCCGGGCTCCGCTCCTGGCCGCCTCTGCCCGCGGCGGAGCGCTGGGCGTGTCACGATCTGCTCTGCCTCTTCCCCGGGAGAAACGCGCTCCCCCGCCGGTCGGCCCGCGGGCGCCCCCGTGCGGCCGCGCTGGGACGTCAGGGTGCCGGTCTCCCGGCTGGGGCGACAGTGCCCGACGGCCGCGTCCCATGCTCGGCCGGGGTCGTTCCTTCGAGCAGACCTCGCTGAAGTTCCCCACGCAACGACTCGACCTCCTGGCGCAATCCGTCGCCATGTCCTACGGTCGCCAGCACGCCGAGCGCCTCGCTGAGCCGCCCCTCCCCCGCCAGGGCCTCTGCCCGCTTCAGGGCCAGCTCCGGGACGGACGGAACCGGCAGCGGGGCAAGCCGCTCGCGAGACGCGCTCGACGCGCCAACAGGACGGCCTCCACGAGGCCCGAGCTGGATAGGAGCCCACTGACCGGCGACATACACGGTCACCGCAGCCGCCACGATCAGCGTCACCGCCAGCGGCCACAGGAGCGATCGCCGACTCGG
>CALBET010000844.1 GCA_937888665.1 uncultured Acidobacteriota bacterium | reverse complement strand
GACGCCTTGATGCCCTGTCGCGACTTGCCCATGGTTCGGCTTGGTCTGGCTAACGTCTTTGGATGATCAGCTGCGAGGCGAAGCATCGCCAGCTGCATCATCTAGTTGGGCGGCATCCTATCACAGCTGCCATTCCACGGTCACTGGCGGCATCGGCGAGGCGGATCCTCGGGGTCCCAGTAGATCCCCTCAATGCCGCTGATCAGCCTTAGAGATCTCTCGACGAACGACTCGCGAACGCATACTGCGTAGACAACGGAGCCCTCAGTGCCGGCGAGAATGCCATTGCGAAACAAGAGCTGCTGGATTCGATCCGAGCCCTTGAGTCCGGTTGCCCCCAACCAGTACCACGGACCCGCTTCAGGATTGTCCGGCGGAATGGGAGAATGAGAGGACTCTGAGGCCGCACAGGAACACAGCGTGAGCGTCACCGTCAGGGTGAGGATTCTGATCAACTTTGGCATCGCTGCTGTCCGCCCAACTAGTAATCGACGACCGGCACAATCCCGTCGCCCAGCCCGCAGGCTATCCCCACACGCGACCTTCACAAGCACCCGCACCCCCTACACCTAGCGACCACCAATCCACATCCGGGATTGACCAAGTCGGATAATCCCATTCAAAGCTCGCCGAGGCCATCGAGTGGACTTCGGTTCAGACGTGAGTGTAGATCATCGTGGTTCGTGCATCGTCGCATCACCTGCAGCATGTGATGCGGTCCTCGGAGCAGACTCGCGGGACAAAGCAGACACCGACCATCGGGAACACGTTGCCCGACAAAGCTCTAGAGTATGAGTCGTAGGCATTCCACGCGACCGGCGCACCGATTGATCGCCTCGCGGACTAGACCGTCATGAGCTGATGTCAGCTTTGTCACCTACCACGATCTCTACCTCGCCCTCCGATGGCACGACCTCACACAACACACCGCCTGCCTCGGCATCAAAGCGAATCGCCTGAACGTCAGCCTTGTGACCATCATCGCCATAGATCGCGAAACGTAGGAGACACACGCTACTATGGGTGTGCCCGTTGTCGGTATAGATCGAGCGCCGAAACGTTCTCTCATCTATCGCCTTCTGGATGTCGATGTTCCCAGGGTTGGCATCGACGGTAACCGTGCACATCTGACCAGACACATTGGTCACTCGACCTGCCAGAGCTGGAATGCCGGACAACCCTCGCATTTGCATTAGCACTAGCAGATTTGGCATCGAAGAGCCTGCTGGCGATGCGCGTTCCCGATTCCGCTGAGAACGCTTCAGCTCGACCTCAAGAGCCTCTAGCAGCTGATCTCGCTCATCAAGTTGCAGTCGGAGCTCCGCCACCTCGTGAACATGCTCTACCCGCCGGAGATGCTCGGTATTGCTACACCCGGCAGCCATGACGGCCAATCCGATCAGAGAGAACACGATGAGGACACGGCTATGCGTGCACATGATTGATGCCTTGGAGCGGGGTCTACGGCGGTCGGCCAGAGGAAGGGGCCAACCTCTTTGGACCAATGCAGCATACCATTTTGGCGACACACAACCGACGCAGCACGACGCTCAGCGCCGTCGGATAGCAACATGACGACGCCAACACCTCGTTCGCTTCGTCCCCCTCGTGCCACGTTGTGACCGAGTCCATTGCACGCTCGCACACGCCAAGACCGCCACCTGCTAATTGGTCAACGACGAGTTGGCAGCGACCAATTCGCGTCAGAATCGCGGCGGCCCAACTACACTGCAGCAATGCGGACATGCTCAATCACGCTTAGCCTGATCGTCGCCACAGCCGCTTCGGCCCAGGATCGGCCCACGCCTGAGGCGGCCCTGGCCGCAAAGCTTGAGTCACCGTTTCTCCAGTTGGCCGATTGGTGTACCGACTACGAGGCGGCCCTCGTGACTGCCGGCCGGCGCGAGACCTTGATCTTCGGCTACTTCACCACGGCCAACTATTGAACGCCGTGCAAGATTGCCGAGAGCGGTCCGCTCTCAGAGAAGGCGTTCGCGGCGCTGGCTAAAGACTATGTGCTGTTCTGCGGCATCGACTCGAAGGCCAAGGGCTGGAAGTACGGAAACCTGCGCGAGCAGAAGGGCCTCCGGGGAATCCCGAGCCTCGCGTTCCTCGAAGCCGACGGCTCCCTGGTGATCTACGTTCCGCCCAAGAAGCGCACCGTCGCAGGTATTCACAGCACCGGCGAACGGGCCGCGGAGTTCCTGCGCCTGCGTGCCGCCACCGCCGGCGGGGATCACGCCGCCGCCGCCCAGTTCCTCGTCATGCAGCTCGAAGAACGCCAGGTCACCCTCGACGATGCCGTCGCCAGGCGTGCCCGCGTCGAACCGACCAAGGACCAGGCGACAACGCTCGATCGAATGATCCTCCACCTGCGCATCAGCACCGAGATGGCCGCGAAGGGTCAGAAGCGGCGACACGAACTCGGCCCTCGCTTCTTGGAGATGTGGACCAACGGCCCCAAGCCGGGCCTCGACGTGTCGCGCGGATTCTGGTTCGCGATACTCGAGTGGGCCGAGCGCGAGCGGCGAACAACCGAGTTCGCAACGGCTCTAGAAGGTCTGCGCCGCTCGGTCCAGCACAGCGACCCCGGCGCATTGTGGATTCCGAACCTGCTCGTTCGATACGAGAAGATCCTCGACCGACTGCAGACGGCGAAGAGCAACGGGAGGGTCTGATCGCGCCGTTGGGAGCTTACCGCCGCAGTTCCTGCTCATCACGCTCACTGCGCCGGCAAGACCGCCCCACCAGGCCGCACCGTTGCCCTAAATCCTCAGCTCCGGCACGGACCGGGGACGCGAGACCGGGCCACACGCGCCAACGTCGTCGGCCACGTCGCCGCCAGCCGTCTCGCGAGCCCGCCAACACCCCATTTGCAGGTTTTCGCCCTGCAACCACCCCGAATCGCTGTGCCAGGTTGTGCCAGACCGTGCCTACTCGTGCCACGTTGTGCCCGAGTCCATTGCACACTCCATTGCACACTCGCACCCCCCATTCGTCAAAACCGCCCCTAGACCCCTAGAAACGTCTCTAAAGGAAATAGGCCCTGCAGGACTCGAACCTGCAACCGAGTGTGTATGAGA
>CALBET010000843.1 GCA_937888665.1 uncultured Acidobacteriota bacterium | reverse complement strand
AATTGAAGATTCCGGTCATCGGCATTGTCGACACCAACTGCGACCCGGACGACGTGGACTACCTGATCCCGGGCAACGACGACGCGTTGCGGTCGATCCGCCTCTTCCTATCACGTATCGCCGACGCCGCGATCGCTGGGCGGGGCCTGCGCGAGAAGGCGACGGAAGAGCCGGCGGATGCTCAAGCGCCTCCTGCGCCGCCGCCACCGGCACCTGAACCGGCCGCCTCTCCGGCGTCGGCCTGACCGCTCATCGCGAGGGACGCGGCGCCGGCCTGACGGCCGGCGCTTGTCGCGTACGCCGCACCATCGAAGACACACGTGCACTCCGCGCGGTTCACCGCGCCAAGGACGACTGAAGATGGCCATTTCTGCCGCGCAGGTGAAGGAGCTCCGGGAGAAGACCGGGGTCGGGTTCATGGACTGTAAGTCGGCGCTGACCGAGGCCGACGGCGACATCGAGAAGGCGATCGACATTCTGCGCACGCGTGGACAAGCCCGCGCGCAGAAGCGGTCCGGCCGTAGCACCGGCCAGGGCATGGTCGGGAGCTACATCCACGCGGGTGGTCAGGTCGGGGTCTTGGTGGAAATGGGATGCGAGTCGGACTTCGTGGCCCGAACTGACGAGTTCCAGGCGCTGGTGCGCGAGGTCGGCATGCACATCGCCGCCGCGAACCCGGCCTATGGCACGCGCGCCGAAGTGCCGGAGGCCAATGTGGAACGCGAAAAGGCGATCTTTCGCGCCCAGTTCGAAGGCTCCAACAAGCCGGCCGATGTCGTCGAGAAAATCGTCGAGGGCAAGCTCCATAGCTACTATCAACAGGTGGTGCTGCTCGACCAGCCGTCGATCCGAGACCCCAAGACATCGATCGGCGACATGGTGACCGCGGCCATTGCCAAGATGGGCGAAAACATCACCATCGCGCGATTTGCGCGGTTCAAAATCGGCGAAACGCCTGACTGACCCCATGCCTGTTCCGGCGTATCGGCGCGTCCTGCTGAAGCTCTCGGGCGAGGCGCTCATGGGCACGCGATCCTACGGGATCGATCCCGTCGTGGCCGATCAGATCGCCAGCGAGGTCGCCGAGGTGAGTCGCCTTGGGATCGAATTGGCGGTCGTCATCGGCGGTGGCAACATCTTCCGCGGCCTCGCGGCGAGCGCCAAAGGCATGGATCGCGCCACGGCCGACAACATGGGGATGCTGGCCACGGTGATGAACTCGCTGGCCTTGTCCGATGCGCTCGAGCGCCACGGGAACGATACGCGGGTGCTTACCGCGATCGAGATGCGCACGGTCGCTGAGCCCTTCATCAGGCGCCGCGCCATTCGCCACCTGACGAAGGGGCGGGTCGTCCTGTTCGCCGCCGGCACGGGGAACCCGTATTTCACCACGGACACGGCGGCGGCGCTCCGTGCCATGGAAATTCGCGCCGATGTCATCATGAAGGCGACCAAGGTCGACGGTATCTTCACGGCGGATCCGGTGACGGATCCGACGGCCACCAAGATCGACCGATTGACCCACCTCGAGGTGCTTGAGCGACAGTTGCAGGTGATGGACGCCACCGCGATTTCGCTCTGCATGGACAACAAGTTGCCGATCTTGGTCTTCAATCTGCTCACGCCCGGCAACGTACGCCGGGCCGTCATGGGGGAACACGTCGGATCGGTGGTCACGGGGTGACCGGGTCCGTGCGGCTTGGCGATCGGGCGTCGTGACGCCCCAAGATGGCGGCACGCGTATTTTGGTCAGGCCTTTGGCAGAGAGCAGGTGACCCACGATGAGCATCACTGATGGTCCAAGCGCGGCGGCGGACGCGCGCGAGAACATGGCGGGGCAGATCGAGCATGTGCGACGCGAACTGGCCGGCGTGCGAACCGGCCGCGCGTCGGTCGGTATCCTCGATTCGGTGCGGGTGGAGGCCTACGGCTCCCAGATGCCATTGAACCAGGTGGCGTCGCTCTCGGTGCCTGAATCGACGCTGCTCGTGGCCAACCCGTTCGACCCGAGCCATATCGGCGCCATCGAACGAGGCATCCAAGCCGCCAATCTGGGTCTGAACCCGACCAACGACGGTAAGGTCGTGCGGATTCCGATTCCAGTCTTGACCAACGATCGCCGCAAGGAGCTCTCCCGTATCGTCCATCAGTTGACGGAAGACGGGCGCAACAGCGTGCGGGGGATCCGCCGACAGGTGAACGACGCCCTCAAGAAGTTGCTCAAGGCCAAGGAGATTTCGGAGGACGACGAGCGCCGCGCGCTTGACGAGGTCCAGAAGATCACCGACGCCCACATCAGTCAGCTCGACGAGTTACAGAAGGCCAAGGACCACGAGCTGCTCGACACGTAGCTGGCCACACCTGTCCCCTCCCGTGTCCCTGACATTTCAGCTGGAATGCTCGGTGCCGTGCGGCGCGGGGCCATTCGACGCCCGCGAGACCCACCACCTCTGCGTCTGCGGTCGGCCGTTGCTGGCCGTGTACGACTGGGAGCGCATTGGGGCGACATGGTCACGGGCATCGCTGCGCGACGGCGCGCGGTCCATGTGGCGCTATGCACCGGCCCTGCCGCTGGGCGACGGCGACGCGCCGGTGTCACTGGGCGAAGGCTGGACCCCGCTCTTCCCCGCTCCTCGTCTGGGCGCCGATCTGGGTCTGACGCGTCTGTTCATCAAAGACGAGGCCCTCAACCCGACCAACTCCTTCAAAGCGCGTGGCATGTCGGCCGCCGTCACCCGCGCCAAGGCTCTCGGCGCAACCACGCTCTCGGTGCCCTCGGCCGGCAACGCGGCCTGCGCCATGGCCGCCTACGCCGCGCGGGCCGGTCTCGACGCGCGCGTGTTCATGCCGCGCGACGTCAAGACACCGTTCATTCGTGAGTGCGAGCTCCATGGGGCCGAGGTCACACTCGTGGACGGGCTGATCACCGATGCGGGGCGGCTTGCCGCCGAGCAGGGGCGGCCGCTGGGCTGGTACGACGTCTCAACCCTGAAGGAGCCGTTCCGGGTCGAGGGCAAGAAGACGATGGGGTATGAGATTGCCGAACAGCTCGGGTGGAGCTGGCCGGACTGGATCATCTACCC
>CALBET010000842.1 GCA_937888665.1 uncultured Acidobacteriota bacterium | reverse complement strand
GTGAAGATCACGGTCGTGCGCGGGAAGGAGAAGGTCGACCTTATGGTGACGTTGGACGCGTCGCGCTGAACGTGATGCGCAGCGTCGCGGTCGGCCCGCCGCTCTGGTCGGCCACCGGGTTGTCCGGGCTGTCGAGAATCGTGGACTCGAATGTCACCTTGCCGCCGGACTCGGTGCGCCGGTAGGGCGCATCGGTCAGCGGGTCACGGACCGCTCCGTCGCCGAGCGCGGCCAGGAGCAGCCGTCGCGACGACAGGTTGACGGTGTACTTCTCGTCGTAGCGACCATAGGCAGCCATCCCAACCCGGACGAGCGGATTGATGGACGACGACGCCGCGTCAGCGATCTTCTCGTAGTTCGCTGCGCGCTCGGGGTAGCTGGAAGCGGCGTGCTGCTCCATCGAGTCCCACATGGACCATTGGCGATCCGCCAGATCCTTGAGCATCACCGATTCCAGAACGCCGCCCTGACTCATCGAGCCGGGCGGAAAGCCGTGCGGCGGGCGGAGGACGTCCTCGCCGAGCAGAGCTGAGAACATGACCAGCCGCTCGCCTTCGAACATCGACTGCAGGCTCGGTTCGTCCTGGTCCAGGTAGCGCAGCTCGGCCGCCAGTGTGGCTCGCCCGGCTGCGTCTATCTCCCCACGTTCGAGAGCCGCGTGCAGATCGGAGAGGATGGCGCCGGCCGTGGCGACGCTGATCATGACGCCGATGAGCGAGGCACCGCGCGAGACGTCTTGCGCGTACCGCAGAGCTCCGGCGAGATCGCCCCAGGCGCGCCTGCGTCGGGCGTCAGCCCCGGCGAGGATTCCAAGGCGAACCACGGTCACGATTCCGTCGAGGTTGCCGTTCTTGGGGTTCACCCGCCAGGAGTTCCACACGTGCAGGAGGCTGCGCGAGTTTCGCATGCGGGCGCCGCGTTGCAGCCGCAAAAGGGAGCCGCGGCAGGCGTTGATGGCCCGACACATGGCGGAATCGCAGCCCGCTACCAGCGGCAGCTTGGCGTCCCTGTACGCGTTGATGGCGTCGGGGAGCTCCGGGGCGTCCAGTTCGACCTGGCATGCCATGTCGTCGAGCGCGGCCTGGTACTCTTGGGAGGCCGCGCCCGCTTCCAGAATCCAACCCGGTGACGGAGACGGACGCGTCCAGGCACGGTCTCGGCTGTCGGCCGAGAGTGTGTTGTATTTCTCGTTGAGGCCAGAGCTGCGGTTGGAGAAGTAGAGCGCCAGGCCCGCCACCACG
>CALBET010000841.1 GCA_937888665.1 uncultured Acidobacteriota bacterium | reverse complement strand
ATGTCGACACAAATTAGCGAAACACGTCTTTCTCGAACGTCTTAACGATCTGACAGAGTAGTACTACTAGACTCGCTCCTCGGCGTAGGTGTGTGACCGTCCGTGCTCGAGGGCCGGCCGCAGATAGCGACCCGTGTGTGACCCCCCGGCCATGGCAATCTGCTCTGGGGTGCCCTCGGCCACAATCTGTCCCCCGTCGGCCCCGCCCTCCGGGCCCAGGTCGATGATCCAGTCGGCGGTCTTGATCACGTCGAGATTGTGCTCGATGACCAGCAGGCTGTTCCCCGCCTGCAGCAGCTTCCGAAAGGCCGCCAGCAGCTTGGCGATATCGTCGAAGTGCAGACCGGTGGTTGGCTCGTCCAGGATATACAGCGTGCGGTCGGCCTTGTGCGTCGAGAGATGCGACGCAATCTTGATCCGCTGCGCTTCCCCACCCGACAGCGTCGTCGCCGGCTGCCCGAGCCGCAGATACCCGAGCCCGATTTCGTCCAACACCTGCAGCCGACGCACCACCTTCGGCGAGGCGCTGAAAAACGAGAGCGCTTCCCGCACGGTCATCTGCAGCACGGCATCGATGCTGGCCCCGCGATACGCCACATCGAGCACCAGCGGCTTGTAGCGCCGACCGTCGCACTGGTCGCACGGCACGTAGACGTCGGCCAGGAACTGCATCTCGACTTTCACCACCCCCTCGCCATCGCAGCCGTCGCAGCGCCCACCCGGCACGTTGAACGAGAAGTGACTTGGGGTCAGCGCGTTGGCGCGCGCGTCCTTGGTGTTCGAGTACAGCTCCCGAATGGCGTCGAACGCTTTGAGATAGGTGACGGGATTTGACCGCGGGGTGCGCCCGATCGGCGTCTGATCCACCAGCGTGACATCCGACACGAGCTCCGATCCCTCGAACCGATCGTGGGCGCCGACCGGCTTGTCCCACGCGCCTTTGGCCCGCTTGATCGCCGCGTAAATCACATCGTGTACCAGCGTGGACTTCCCGGACCCACTGACCCCGGTCACGCAGGTCAGCGTGTTCAGGGGAATCTGGACATCGATGTTCCGCAGGTTGTGCTGGCGAGCGCCGGTGACGCTGAGGCTGAGCGGGGCATGTTTGCGTCGGGTGGCCGGAATCGGGATTTGCAGGTCGCCGCGCATGTACTTGGCGGTCAGCGACTGCGGCTCCCGCATCAGGCTCTCGAACGATCCGGCGTGAATGATGCGCCCGCCCCGCTCCCCCGCCCCCAGTCCCATGTCGACCACCACGTCGGCCATGCGGATCGTGTCGGCGTCATGTTCGACGACCAGCACCGTATTGCCCTGGTCTCGCAGTTGCCGCAGGATCGCGATCAACCGCTCGTTGTCGCGGGAGTGCAGCCCGATAGACGGCTCGTCCAGCACATAGAGCGTGCCCACCAGCGCCGAACCGAGCGCCGTGGCCAGATTGATCCGCTGCGCTTCGCCGCCAGACAGTGTCGACGAGAGCCGGTCCAGCGTCAGGTAGTAGAGGCCGACGTTGCGCAGAAAGGACAATCGCCGCGTAATCTCCGACACGACCCGGTGCGCCACCGTCTGCTGCGCCTCGGTCAGCTTGAGCCCGTTGAAGAACTCGGTGGCCTCACCGACCGTCAGGGCGCACACCGTGTCCACCGTGCGCTCGCCGACAAAGACGTCACGGGCCTCGCGCCGGAGGCGGGTGCCCTCACACTCGGGACAGCTCATATACCCGCGGTAACGGCTCAGGAAGACTCGCACATGGACCTTGTACTTCTTGCGCTCCAACCCGCGGAAGAAGCCCTGTATCCCCTTGTAGTCGGCGCCGTTCCCCTCGACGATGAACGCGCGTTCCGTGTCGGTGAGATCACACCACGGCGTCGTCAGCCGTACGTCGGCGCCGCGCGCCGCCCGCTTGAGATCGACGAGATGCGACCGGTACTGCGGCTTCGTCCACGGATCGATGGCGTTCTGCTGGATGGACTTCTTCTGGTCCGGCACCACCAGGTTCAGGTCCAGCTCGATGACGTTGCCGAACCCGTGGCACGTGGGACAGGCCCCGAATGGGCTGTTGAATGAAAACAGCCTGGGCTGGGGCACTTCGTAGACCAGGCCACACGGGCGGCACTCGAACCGCTCACTGAAACGGTGGACCACCGGCGCGTGCGGAGCCGAGTCTCCACCGACCTCGATAGCGAACGCCGTCCCGCCACCCTCCGCGTACGCCGTCTCCACCGAATCGGTCATGCGTCCGAGCAGGTCCGGCCCGATCTTCAAGCGGTCGACCACCACCTGCAGCGTGGTGGCGGCGGCCAGGGCACTCGGCTCGACTTCGTCGAACCCCACGGCCCGGTCATCCACCACGAGACGACCGAACCCCCTTTTCCGCAGAGTGCGGATGGCCGCCTCCGCCGGCGGGAGACCGTCGTCTGCGCCCGGGACCAGCAGCTCGTCCTCGTCCTGTGCCGTATCCTCGGAACCAGCCGGCCCGTCCGCCCCGTCGGACGTCTGATCAACCAGCGGGAAGTCGAACCCCAGCAGGAGCCGGGTCCCCTCGGGCAGCGCCAGGAGCTGCTTGGCGGCGACTTCGGCGGACTCCCGCATGACCTCCGTGCCGCACTGCCGACACACGGTCTGGCCGACCCGGGCGAAGAGCAGCCGCAGATAGTCATGTATCTCGGTCGTGGTCCCCACCGTCGACCGAGGATTCCTCACGCTGTTCTTCTGGCGAATCGCGATGGCCGGACACACCCCGTCGATCCGGTCGACGTCTGGTTTCTCCATCCGCTCGAGAAACTGCCGCGCGTAGGCTGACAGCGACTCCACATAGCGCCGCTGACCCTCGGCGTAGATCGTGTCGAACGCCAGCGACGACTTGCCAGACCCACTGACGCCCGTCACCACGATCAGCTTGCCCTTCGGCAGCGTCAGGTCGACGTTCTTCAGGTTGTGGGTGCGGGCACCCTTGATCACGAGTTGGCCGTTCCGGCCGGCGGGGACGTCTGCCATGAGCTCAGGTCTGCCGCGAGGGCTGTGGCGAATGTCGGCGCCACGATAACTTCCCAGTGTACTGCGGCTGCCAAACACCGTCCAACGGTCTGGTCGGCTTGGCGGCGGTCGACAAGCCGCCGGGAAGAAGGACCCCCTCAGTCGACCCCAAGCGGCCGCGCCGGCCGATGCTCGGCTCGCCGTCAAGAGCACGCGCGGTCCCCACCTCGCATGGTCCTGTGCTACGATTCGTCGGTTGGGCCCTCACCGCAACCTGCGGAACGGCCCCACAGGCTTCCTGGTCGGCGACGACCACGGGTGCCCACCCCTCCCAGGCCGGCGTAGCTCAGTTGGTAGAGCAGCTGATTCGTAATCAGCAGGTCAGCGGTTCGAGTCCGCTCGCCGGCTCCAATTTCACCCAATGAATATGGGCTCTTTCTGAAACCGACCTCAGTCGAGGATCGGCGTTGACCCCCTAACTGACCCCCTAAGAGGCCCGGTGGACACTACTCAGAGGGCGAGGATTGCAATGCGGTTGCAAACTCGACTCAGACTGAGCAGGTGATTGTTTGCAACGGACGGCGACCTTCTACCGTGATAGGACCGCGTCCATGTGGCGGGCGGCTCGCGCGGCCGTTTGTTTTTGAAGATACGAGTAGAGGTCGGCGGTGACGCGAAGTTCAGAGTGGGGCGCGGCACGGAGACCGTGACACGGGTCAGTCCAACCATCGGACAACTGGCACCCCGGGGTCACACCCGCTGCGGCGCAAGCCCAGTCCAATGTGCTGCTATCGCGGCCTGATGACGCGCCGGGACGAACCCGAGTCAGGGTCGAGTCGTCATGGCGCGAGACATCAACGTCAGATCGGAGCAACATGAAGGAGAGGTGGCCGATGAAAATGAACATGAGACGTTCGGTGGCGGCAGTCGCGGCGGCGGTGATGATGACGGCGGCGGTCCACGCGGCGTCGTCGGTCAAGGAGGACCTGTTCCCCGGTGAGGGTAACTGGCACCGCTATGGGTTTTTCGTCGTCCCGGATGTGGGCGACATTGCGGTGCGGCAGTCCATCGTCCTATCGTGGGACACGCCCGGCACGTCTATTGGCCTGTTCATCTTCAATATGACAGACCCGACCGACCCGGTGCTGGTGGCTGCGTCGTCTGGATTCGACCGAACTGCCGTACTCGACATGGGGTTGTTGTCGGGGAGGCATGAATTGATCATCGTCGGGTTGAAC
>CALBET010000840.1 GCA_937888665.1 uncultured Acidobacteriota bacterium | reverse complement strand
GCCGCCATCGCCGTGCCGGGTCTGCTCCGCGTGAGGATGTCCGGGAACGAGGCGTCGGCCATCGGGTCGATGCGCGCCATCAACTCGTCCCAGTCGACCTTCGCGGCCAGCTGTGGCAGCGGTTTCTACGCGCCGAGCCTGGTGTCCCTGGGGACGCCGCCCACCGCCGGTGCACCGGCCTCCTGCAACGGGCTCGCGGCCGGCGCCACGGTGGAGACCTACTTCGTCGCCGGCGCCCCCACCTCCGGCGGTGGCGTCCGCTACGTCGGCACAAACCAGGGGGACACCATCTACCACTCCACCGCGGACGTCGCGGTGACGCAGAATGGCGCGCCCGCCGGCGCGGATCCGCTCCAGTAACCACCCGCACAACGCTCGGTCCCCAGCCCGAGTCGCGAACACCCACGAGATACCCGCCGACGCGGGTATCCCGTTTTTCGTGTACGGGCTATCACTGGCTCGGCGGCCTCTTCTTTTCCCGGCCGATGCTTGCCATGGAGGCGCGTCTCCTGCGGGTGGACGAGTGGCTGTTCCGGACCACCCATCTGCCGACGATCGTGCAACGAACGCCGCGCGGACTGCTGGAACTGTTCGAGCTGGCGTACCTCTTCGCCTACCCGTTCGTGCCGGGCGCCCTGGGTCTTCTCTACGCCACCGGCTTCGCCAGAGAAACGGATCGTTTCTGCACGGCGGTCCTCACCGCCGGCTTCGTCTGCTACGGCGCGCTGCCGTGGCTGCAGACTCGCCCGCCCCGGGCGCTCGAACCGACCAACCCACTGGGCGACCGACCACTGACCCTCCGAAGACTCAATCTCCGGGTGCTGTCGCACGGCTCCATCCAGGTCAATACCCTGCCACGCGGACACGCCGCCACGGCGCTGGCAGCCGCGCTGGTCACCGGGGAACTCCTGCCTGGGACGTTCCCGTTGCTACTGGCGGCGGCGCTCGCCATTGCCGTCGCCACCGTCTTGGGCCGGTACCACTATTCCGTCGACACACTACTGGGGCTCGCGGTCGGGGTTGGCGGATGGTTCGTCTCCCGAGTTGTGCCGTGAGGACGGGGAGGGGAACGCGGTCCACCCATCGCAGCGTCTCTCGTGGACTAGCCAGGGGGAGCGGCGCGGCCGATTTTGGTGGACCATTTCGCACCGGACGAGAGCCTCCCTCTGATACGATCAAATGTTTTGAATTGCGATTCGCTGTCCGGAGTCCAGGAGTATTGATGCGCGGAGACAGAGCAAACCGAATCGTCGGCCGCGGACCAGCCGACAGGCCAACCGGCCAGCCCTGCCTGACCGGCCAGGGGAAGGGGACCAGGCTGGGCATGCTGGCCATTCTGGCCCTGCTCGTGTCAGCCGCCATCGGCCAGGCGCAGACGCAGCCGCCGGGCGGTGTCGAGCTCGCGCCGCCGACGCCGAGCCGGGCCGGGCGCGGCCTCTCCGTCGAGCAGGCCCCGGTCATGGATGGCGACGTCCTTGGCGACCCGGCGTGGGCGGCGGCCGAACCGCTCAGCGGATTCCGCCAGAGCGCGCCGGACGAAGGACAACCGGCCAGCGAACGCACCGAGGTGCGGGTCGTCTTCACCGCCAACACCCTCTACTTCGGTGTCGTCCTCTATGACGACGACCCCTCGGGCATCATCATGACCGACAGCCGTCGTGACTCGTCGATGAACGATGCCGACAGCTTTCAGATGGTGTTGGATACGTTCGGCGACCAGCAGAACGGCTTCGTCTTCGGCACGACACCGGCCGGGCAGGAATACGACGGCCAGGTGACCGACGAGGGCGGCGCCCGGAGCTTGTTCGGGGGGGGCGGCGGCGGCGGTTTTTCCCGCGGCAGTGGGAGCGGATTCAACCTCAACTGGGACGGGGCGTGGCAGGTCCAGACGACGATTTCCGAGATCGGCTGGAGTGCCGAGTTCGCCATCCCGTTCCGCACGATCCGGTACCCCGCGCGTGAGGACCAGTCATGGGGTGTGAATTTCCAGCGCAACATTCGGCGCCACAACGAGACGTCCTACTGGGCGGCGCTGCCGCGGCAGTACAACCTGTATCGGGTCTCGATGGCCGGGCAACTGACGGGCATCACGGCGCCCATTGGCAACACCCGCAATCTGCAGGTCACACCGTACGTGATCGGTGAGGCCGTCACCCGCGACATCACGCCCGAACGCTCTGCGGTGGCGGTGGGGGATGTCGGCGCTGACCTGAAGTACAGCGTCACCTCGGGGCTCACGCTCGACGCCACCTACAACACCGACTTTGCGCAGGTGGAGGTGGACGACCAGCAGATCAACCTCGACCGCTTCAACCTCTTCTTCCCGGAAAAGCGGCCATTCTTCCTAGAAAATTCCGGGGCCTTCTCCGTGGGCAACCAGGGACCAGCCAGCGGACGGAACCTTGGGCAAACCGAACTCTTTTTCAGCCGGCGTATCGGCATCAGTGACACCGGGGCTCCGGTGCCCATCCTCGGGGGTGCCCGTCTGTCTGGGAAGATCAACGACTCGACGACCATCGGGTTTCTGAACATGCAGACCGAGTCGATCAACGGTATCGCGCGGGCCAATAATTTCACCGTCGCGCGTGTGCGTCGAGATCTGCCGAACCGGTCCAGCCTCGGGGGACTGTTCGTCAACCGCGCGGGCACGGGCAATCCGGCAATAGACAGCCTCGCGCGGGACAACGACTACAACCGTACGTATGCCGTGGACGGTCGGCTGGGCGTTGGACAAAACGGCCTGGTGCAGGGATTCCTTGGCCGCACCGACTCTCCCGATGCGGACGAAGGCGAATACGCCATGAGCCTGTCGAGCAGATACGACTCGGAGGCGTGGCGGCTGATTGCCGGCTATCAGGAGAACGACGAGGACTTCAATCCGGAGGTCGGCTTCCTGCGCCGCACCGGTGGCTTCCGCAAGTTCGATTTCGGCATCAACAACACGACGCGGCCGAACGGATTCTTGAAGTATCAGGAATTGACCCCGCACATGAGTTTCACTCGCTTCTGGAACCTGGACGGCGACCTGGAAACGAGCGTGCTCCACCTGCACTTCGACGGAGAGTTCGAGAACAGTTCGTCGGGCGGCGTCTCCTACGACATTCGCAGCGAGCGCGTGTTCTCGGAGTTCACCGTGTCAGGGTTGACGGTGCCGGCGGGCAGTTACGACTTCAATGAACTCACGTATTCGTATGACTCGGACCGATCGGCCCCCTTCAGCGCCGGCATCCGCGCTACCACCGCCGGCTTCTTCGGGGGCAACATTGTCACGATCCGTCCGTCGGTGAGCGCCCGGTATGGAGAAACGCTCAACCTCTCGCTGAGCTACAGCCGGAACGACATCGACCTGCCGAGCGGTAGCACCATCACCAACCTGACCAGCCTCAGCGCCGCCTACAACTTCACGCCGCGGCTCTACGTGCAGACGTTGCTCCAGCACAATGACAGCGCCGACCTGTATGCCGTGAACTTTCGTGTCGGCTGGTTGCAGGACGCCAACACCGGGCTCTTCTTCGTCTACAACGAGACGGAAGGCATCGGCGAGTTCATCCCGACCGGCGCCGGCCGCAGCGTTATCGTGAAATACAGCTACCTGTTCGACGTGCTGGACTAACGGATCGTAGGGCCCGGGTCTTCACTTCCGCTGATGCCGTGGGCGTCTCGTGACGAAGAGGAGCGGCAGCATGAGTATGAAAATCAGCCCGAGCGTGCGGAAGATCTGTACGAACGAGACCATGGCGGCCTGCTGCTGAACCATCCCGAACACCGCGCCATAGGCATTCTGCGTGGCCGTGGCCACGTCTGCTCCACTCGCCACGAAGGCCGCCCGAGTCGTGTCGAGCGTCGCCCGCGCGACCTCGTTGTACGGGTCCACATGCGACCCGAGCACGGTCGTCTGGACCTGTTGCTGGCGTACGAGCCACGTGCCCGTCATCGCAATCCCGATGCTGGCGCCGACGTTGCGCATCAAGCTGAAGAGACTCGTGGCGTTGCCCATCTTGTGGAGCGGGATTGCGTCCATGCTGATCGTCGTCAGAGGGACGAAGATGAGACCAAGGCTGGTTCCCTGGATGAACTGGGGCCAGAAAATGTCCCAATAGCCGGCGTCGAGATTGAGCTGTCCCAGCCACAGGAGTGAGCTGCCACCGATGAGCAGGCCGGCTCCGATCAACTTCCTGGGGTCGAATTTCGACATGACCATCCCGACGAGCGGCATGAAGATCAACGCGCCAAGCCCGCGCGGGGCGGTGGCGATGCCGGCCTGCACCGCCGAGTAGCCGAACAACGTCTGCAGCATGATCGGGAGCAGGACGAGGCTGCCGTACAAGACGAACCCAAGCACGGTCATCAAAAAGACGCCGGCGGTGTACTCCCGCACCTTGAAGACTCGGAGGTCCACAATCGGGTTGGCGACAGACAGTTCGCGGATGGCAAAGACGACCAGTGTCGCGGCCGCGGCAATGGCCAGCCCCACGATGAGGCCTGACGCGAACCAGTCTTCCTGCTGGCCCTTGTCGAGCATGTATTGCAGGGCGCCAATCCCGACGGCCAGCATACCGATGCCCCAGTAGTCGATGCCCCCAGTGGCCCGCTTGATATACGGCGGGTCGAAGACGAACTGACGGATCATGAGCAGCGAGATGACCCCGACGGGACCGTTGATGTAGAACACCCAGCGCCAGGTGTAGGTATCGGTCAACCACCCCCCGAACACCGGTCCCAGAATGGGGGCGACGATGATGCCGAGTCCCCAGAAGCCCATCGCCTTCCCGCGTGATTCCACGGGAAACGACTCGAGCATGACCGACTGGGAAATCGGCTGCAACGCGCCACCGGTCGCGCCCTGAACGATGCGAAAGAACACCAACGCCTCGAGTGTCGGGGCGATCCCGCACAGAAACGACGCTACGGTGAAACCGACCACGGCGGTCATCAGAAATCGGCGGCGGCCAAAGAAGTTCGAGAGCCAGCCGGTCATCGGCAGGACGATGGCGTTGGCGACCAGATACGAGGTCAGCACGAGCGTGGCTTCGTCGATGGTGGCCGACAGATTCCCGGCGATGTGCGGCAGCGACACGTTGACGACGGTGGTGTCGAGCACCTCCATGAAGGTCGCGCTCATCACCGAGATCGCGATGATCCACGGGTTGACGTGGGGACGAGTCGTGGAGGGTTCGGCTGGCATGACGGGCGACGTGACTCAGGACCGGGTTCGGCCTGGGTCTGAGGACTCTGACTCCTTACGGCGCATCCACCTCGATGGTTGGCACCACCGACATACCTGGCTTGAGCTGGTGCTCAGGGTCCTGACCGTCGTCGAACACGAGCTTGACCGGAATCCGCTGCACCACTTTGACGTAGTTCCCAGTGGCGTTTCCCGCCGGTAGCAAGCTGAACTTCGATCCGGTGGCCGCCGCGATGCTGTCGACGCGCCCGGAAAACGCGCGGTCCCCAAGACCATCGACGTGGATGACCACGGGTTGACCGGCCCGGACGTGCTCGAGCTGGGTCTCTTTGAAGTTGGCCACCACCCACAGATCGTCGAGCGACACGAGGGCCAGGAGCGGTTGGCCACGCGCTACCAGTTGGCCAACCTGAACCGATTTGCGGCTCACCACACCCGCCGTGGGCGCCCGAACACGCGTGTTGGCCAGGTCTATCTCCGCCTGACGAATGGCCGCCTTCGCCTGCAGGACCCTGGCGTCGGCGGCCGACGCCTCGGCTCGGGCTACCTCAACCTGCTCAGGTCCCGTCTCGGCGACCTGCAACTCGGACTCGGTCTGTTCGGCCAGGCTGCGCGCCTGCATCAGCCGACTGTCGGTGGCCGTCACACTCGCGCGGCTTTCGGCGACGGTGGCCATCGCGGCGGTGTGGCCAGACTGCGCCCGTTCGGCGGCCCGCACGGCGTGGTCGTACTGTTGCTGCGAGATCTCGTCTCGCTCGATCAACCCCTGCATCCGCGCCAGGTCGCGTTGGGCCTGTTCCGCTTCGGCCGCGCTGTCCTGCGCCAGTATTTCCGTGAGCTGTTGCCGGGCCAGTGCCGCTTCAAGTTCCCGCTCGACGACCCTCACTCCACTGTCGGCCTGCCGCACACGCGACTGCGCCGTCAGTTCTCCGCTCGCTACGGTCTGCGACGCAATCGGCAGCCCCACACGGGCCGCCCGTGCCGTCGCCTCGGCCGCCGCCAGTTCGGCGGTGGCCCGCTCCAGGGCGACCTCGTATACGACCGGGTCGATCTGCAGCAACACGGTCCCGGCCTCGACGTGCTGGTTGTCGGTGACGTGAATCGCCTCGATGGAGCCGCCGACCCTGGCCGAGATCTGCGTGATTCGACCGTCGATCTGAGCGTCGTCCGTCGACTCGCGTCCCGCGGCTTGCCACATCCAGAAGCCGAGGCCGCCGGCAACAAGCAACACAACCGCCACAATCGGGACGGCACGGCCTTTGACGCCGGAGGCCTCAGGCGTCGCGTCAATCTCCGCCATTACGGTTGTTCTCCAAGCACGCGCATGATGCCCGTCTCCGCTCCACCGACGGCGTGGGAAAAGGCCGCCTTCGCGAAATTGTGGGCGTACACGCCAGCAATGTGGTTGTCGGTCGCCGTCGCGACCGAGGCCTGCGCCTCGACCACCTCGATGTTGCCCGAGATGCCGGCCGCGAAGCGGTTCCGAGCCTGTTCCAGTTCCTGTTCGGCGAGGTCCATGGACCGTCGGGCGAGCTCTACCTGCTCGGCCGCGACCCGCTCGTCGAGCAACGCCACCCGCACGTCGTATTCGACGCGGCTACGAAACGAGGCCAGCTCGTCCCGCCGCCGGCGCAGCAGTGCGTCCGCCTCGGCGACTCGCGCCGATACGCGGCCGCCCTGAAATATCGGCACGCGGATACTCCCCACCACGCTGAACGTCCCGTGGGCGTCCTGGGTGGGCGTGCGACCCACGGTACCGACATCCGCGGCCAGATCCACGGCCGGCAACCGCTCTGCGACCGCCGCGCTGCGGGCGGCCTCGGCGGCGTCGACCTCGGCCTGAGCCGCGCGGTAATCGGGCCTCAACGCTAGCGCTTCCCCGAGTGCGCGCTCGACGCTGGTGTCATCAAGCGGGCGGTAGGGCACCGTGTCAGTCAGTACGAACGGTTGGCCAAGCGGGAGTTCGATCGCGCGGGCCAGCAACAGTTTCCGTTTCTCGAACGCGTGTTCCGCCTCAAGCACGCGTTGACGCGCCGTCTGCCGCTGCAGGTCGGCGCGCAGCACGTCGATACCTGCCACCATCCCCGCTTGCTTGAGGCCGACGGCCAGGTCGTGAAGCGCCGTCGCGGTGTCGAACTGCGCGCTTGCGGCCGCAATCCGAGCCCGGTCGCTCACGGCTTGCAGGTAGAGGTTGACGGTCGTTAGCACAACGACGCCGCGGGTCTGCTGCGCATCGAGGCGCGCGATGTCGGCGTGCGTGGCTTCCGCCCGATTGTGGTGCAGAGCGTCGAGGTCCAGAATCGCCTGCGAGAGAAACAGCCGGCTGTCAAAGAGGGGAAAGGGACCAACGACGCTCGGCGTTCCCGGAAATCCAGAAAACCCGAACGCCGCCAGGTTGACCTGCTGCGAACTCATCGCCGTGCGAGTAGTCAGGTGCGGGAGCAGACGACTGGTCGCCTGGTCGTGCACCGCGCGCGCCTCGTCCACGTCATGCTGTCCGTTCAGGATGTCGATGTTGTACAGGAGCGCACGCGCCACCGCGTCGGACAGCGTCAGCGGCAGCGCGACGGGCGCGGGCTGTGCCGCGTCCCCGCTCTGCCCTGCCGGAGTCACGAGGCGCTGGGCCGTAGCCGTGGCTCCCCCGGCGTACGCTGCATAAAAGACCCCGAGGATACACAGCAGCCCAAACCTACGCGTCATGTCCGTGTCACTCCTGTCCAGATCAGATCGACCGCGAAATCGACATCATGCCGTGGGTCGCCGCCGGCACGGCCCAGCAGTCGGTGCGTGATGAGACCGCGGGTAATCTCGAAGACCGCCACCGCGAGCCGGGCGGAGTCGACATCACGAATTTCACCGCGGGCCCGGCCGGCCTCGAACATACGCTCGAGCAGGTCGAGCTGTTGCCGATAGAGCGCCGTCACCTCCAGGCGTTCGGGCGGGCCTGACAACACTTCACTCGCCGCCGAGTAGTAGATGCAGAAGAAGTCGCGGTGCAGGTCGCAGTACTCGATCTTCGTCTGCACGAACGCGCGGACTTTGTCGCGCGTTGACTCCACGGCGGCAACACGCCTGGTCGTCTCGGCATACAACTCGTCCACGCCGGCCTGGAGCGCGGCCCAGTAGATCTCTCGTTTCGACGGGTAATAGAGGTAGATGGTGCCCTTCGCGACACCGGCCGCGTGAGCTATCTCGTCGATGGTCGTCGCATCAAAGCCCTTCCCGGCGAAGACCGTGCGCGCGGCTTCGAGAATTTCGGCGCAGCGGAACTCCGTGACGATTTGCTGTTTGGTCTTACCTTGAAGGGTCATCAGAAACCACTAGATCAGTCTAATGACTGTCTGGTCATTAGACAATACCACCAGTTCCTCAACCCTGGCGTTTCGCGACAAAATGGTCGCGCGGAGGAGGACAATGGAGGCCGCCGATCATGAGCTCGATCTACAGCGGGATCCGCAAACGCGCGGCGCTCAAACAACTGGCGGGCGTTTTCGAGCGGTCGGAGGCGTCGACCGGGCGCGCATTGCCGATCCGGAAGACCGGCCGCGGCATCTGGGCAGCCACACCGGTTCGAGTCATTGAGGAGGCCTGCAGGACGCTCAAGGACATGGGCATCCTCGGCGGAGGGCCGCCGGGCCATGTCATCGACGCGGGCACTGGCGACGGTCGGCTCCCAGCGGTGCTGGCCTGGTTGGATCCGTCACGGTTGGTGTACGGCATCGAGTCGGACTCCACGCTCTACACCCAGGCCGTGACAAACCTGCACACCCTCGACGCCAGGGGTCTGATCGACGCGGCCCGCGTCACGCTGCTTGAGGCCGACTACTGCGACGTCACGACCTACGAGACGCGTGGAATCGCACTTGACCAGACCGGCGTCGTCTTCAATTACCCGGATGGCAACGAACGGCAATTGGCGCGATTCGTAGCGGAGCGCTGTGAGCCGAGCACGATGCTGTGTCTGCTCACGCACAACCGAACGCTGGAGCTCGATGAACTGGAGCGGCGCGCGTACCGCGACGTGAGCGACGGGACCGGTCCCCGGTGGCGGCTTTCCCTGTACTGCCGTGGTGTTGCGTCGATGGTGGCAGAATAGCGAGACAGCCTCGCAGCCAGACCACGCGTTGCCCTCCCGGTCTCTGTCGGGCGTGCCGTCGTCAGTAGGGCTTCTTCAGGTGGACCGGCTGCCGGTCCCTCATCCTCTGGTTGATCAGCTCCACGAAGACCGAGAACGCCATCGCGAAATAGAGGTAACCCTTCGCGATCTCCTGGTCGAAGGCCTCCGCGACGAGAGAAAAGCCCACCAGAAGCAAGAAACTCAGCGCCAGAATCTTGACCGTCGGCCGTTCGTTGACGAACGCGCTGATCGCCTCGGCCGAGAACAGCATCACCCCGACCGCGATGACGATGGCGGCGATCATCACGCCGATCTGTTCCACCATCCCAACGGCGGTGATGACGGAGTCCAGCGAGAACACGATATCGAGGACCAGGATTTGAAGAATGACGCTGGCGAACGACGCGGAGGCCTTCTCCGACTTGCGGCCGTCCTGGCCTTCGAGACTCTCGTGGATCTCGACGGTGGATTTCGCGAGCAGAAACAGTCCACCGAGGAGGAGCGTGAGATCCCGGCCTGAGAAGTCATGCCCGGCCACGGCGAACAACGGCTCCGTCAGGCGGATGATCCAACTGATGGAGAGCAGCAGCCCCACCCGCGAGACCATCGCCAGGACCAAGCCGAGACGACGGGCCCGACGCTGCTGCGGTTGCGGCACCTTGGTGGACAAGATCGAGATGAAGATGACGTTGTCTACCCCGAGCACAATCTCGAGGACGGTCAGCGTGACCAAGGCGATCCAGATTTCTGGGTTGGACAACCACTCCATGATGGGCCTCCGGCGGAATCGAGGATGCGTGCTCGTGGTAGCGGGGGATTGTAACCACTACGCTCCGGCGGGCCTGAAGGCCCTTGCTACGAGCACGGGCAGTAACCCCGTTGCTACGGGCGGGTAACTCGGACGGCCACATCTGGCCAGCAGGACTCGCCGGCGTGGGTGAGTCCTTCCGCCCAGGGATCAGGGAGCCCGGCCACGAGGCCGAGGTCGACATCGTCGTAGGCCCGCACAAGGCCGGTCCGATCAGATGAGGAGTTGGGCTCAGTCGGCGGACGTAGCGTGCGCGCGATCTGGTCGCGCGCGTCCTCCAGATGCAGTCTCGTGGCCTGGTCAGACAGCGCCTCGATAAGATCCAGATAGGCCCGTTGCACGCCACGGCGATAGGCGTCGGTCCGAACTGGCGCCTCGTCGAGCTCGCGCCAGAGTCCGCCGCGCAGCTCGGCGAGGAAATCGGTCGGCGCATACGCGGCTGGATGGACGAGACGCCGCGCCGCTGGCAGGCGCGCCCGGAGAGAGGCGAACGGAGAACCGTTCGGCCGACGGTCAGGCCGCCGGCTGCTGCGCGGCCTGCGGCTGCGGACTCACCGGCACCGGCAGATCAGGCATCGGCGGAGCCGCGAACATCTTTTGTAGCAGCGAGAAGCCGATCCCCCCGAGCTTGGTGGCGCGGGACGCGCGGGCGCTGTCGGTCGACAGACCGGTGTTGCCGAACGCGTTCAGCATCACCTTCGAGGCCACGACGAAGGCGACGCGGTTCCTGAAGGCCTTCAACATGTCGGACCGTTGCCAGGACGCTCTGAGGCTATAGAAGTTGTTCCAGACGTTCTGGGTCCCCTGCCGGATCTGCTCACCGGACATCACCGGATGCGGTGTCAGCAGCTTGGGCCGCTTTTCCTGCGGAATCAACCAGTGGCGGGACACTGGAATGCCATCCACCATGGCCATGTTGTCGCCCTCTTCACGCTCCCACTGTTCGAAATCCAGGGTGCCCGGAAACGGCGTCAGCGTGACGAACTGCGCGAAGGTAATGCCGGCCCGCTTGGCCAGCTCGGCCGTCGCGGCGAATGTGTCGGGACGGTCGCTGGGCAGTCCGAAAATGAACGACCCGAGAATGTAGACTCCGTGCTTCCGGAACAATTGGAGACGTTCCACGAGGTCCTCGCCAGCCAGGTTGAAGTCTTTGTAGACGTCCTTTAACCCCTCCGGCGTGACCGCCTCGATGCCGACGAGGGCGCCTCTGATGTGCGCCTTTCTCATGGCGTCGAGAAACTCCGGATCCTCGGCGGACTCCATGGTGATCTGGGTGAAGAAATTCAGATCATCGGGAAGCTGCGCCATCAGGGCCATCAACTCGAAACGCTCGTCGCGCAACGCCTTGAGCTCGTCGTATCTCGTCTTGTCCTCTCGGCGGCCGGCCATTCTGAGGTCTTCGAGCGTGACCGGATAGAAGTTGTCGTCGGCCAGGGCGATGAACTTGAACCCCATCCGCCGCAGTTCGACAATCTCCTCGATGACCGGATTGACCTCGCGCTGGCGAGGCTCCTGGCCATCGGTGCGCCAGACGGAGCAGAACGAGCAGTGCTTGGGACAACCGCGCACGGTCTGCACCGAGGCCCACACATACTTCTTGCGGTCCATCAGGTCCCAGCGCGCTTTGCGGAACTTGCTGGCGTCCACTCGCCCGCCGTCGTAGATCCGTTTCGGCGTGCCACTGACGCAATCCTCTATCGCCTGCCCCCACGTGACATCGCCGTCGCCCTTGACCACGGCATGCGCCCCGCCCCGCTCGTGGGCTTCTTCGGGGAACAGCGTGGGGTGGCTTCCACCGTAGACGACCCACGCCCCACGCGCCCGGGCGCGTGCCCCCAGCTGGTATCCGACCAGGGCGTTACCGGTGTGAAGACCGATGCCGATCACGTCACCCTTCTCGAGCCGGTCGGTGTCGAACTGCTCGAGCGACTCGTCGCTCAGGATGGGATCGCCCCACTTGGCGGGTGTGGCAGCGGCGAGGACAAACATCCAACGTGGGGTGATGAACCCCGTCCCGTAGGAAAAGTGACTCGGATTGACGATGTGTACGCGCACGGAATCTCCCCCTCAACAGTGCCGGCCGCTGGGCTGTTCGCGGAATCTGAGTGAACCGCGCCCAACCTGAGCGCAACCTGACGGCAGTCAGATTGCGAAACGTGGTCAACCGATGGGTCGGACACTGCCGAAGCCACTTATTTTAGCCGCTCGAGCGGTAGAACCACAACCGTCGGTCGGCACGTTCGTATGATTGCGATACGCTTCGCCTGGGACTCGCGGCCCCTGCCCAGGGTTCTCGACGACCGGGAACCCCTTCAGAACGCGCAATTGTTCGAATGAGAGTGTCCCGAAGCGCGGAGTCCACCATGCGAGACGTCGCTGCGGGGTCAGCGCAATACCGGCGACGCCACGCCGAGCCCGAGTCGAGCCTCGCGTCGCTCTGTGTGGATACGTTCGACTTCGTGCTGGTCGTGCCGGTGTATGGGGAGTCGCCGAACTTTGTCCAGGGCTACCTCTCCGCGGCCAGAACAGCCGGTCGCGTCCTGGTGGTGGTTGTCCTGAACGGTCGAGTCGGGGCGCCGGCGACGGTGCACACGTCGAATGCGGCGTGCTTTCGCGAACTCAACTCACGGTTTGGCTTGCGTGCGCTCGGACGAGGCGGTTGGCTGGGCCACGAGGTCAATGAGGCGCATGACAGCCCTGATGCACCAGACACCAGGCTGAGCGTGCTCGTCGTCGACCGTTTCACGCCCGGTCATCGGTTACCGGCGCGTCAGGGCGTTGGCCTGGCCCGCAAAATCGGCGCGGACCTGGCCCTTGAGCTCATCGTGGCGGGGCGGGTCCGCCACCCGTATATCGCGATGACGGATGCCGATGCCTGCCTGCCTGAGGACTACTTCGCGCGTATCGCGGCGCTTGAGGCCGGGTGCTCCGCGGCCATCTTCCCGTTCTGGCACGAGCCGGGCGGCGAGCGACGCATGGATCGCGCCACCGCGCTCTACGAGATCCGACTCCGGTATTTTCAGCGCGGCCTTCGGTGGGCGCACTCGCCCTACGCGTTCCACAGCGTGGGCAGCACGATGGTCGTGCACGCGCTGCCGTATGCCCTGGTCCGGGGCGTGCCCAGACGCCGGGCGGGGGAAGATTTCTACCTCCTGGACAAGCTGAGCAAGCTGCGCCCGCTGGCGTATCTGGCTGGCGCTCCCATTCGCCTTCGGAGTCGACTGTCGGAACGGGTGCCGTTCGGAACCGGTTCGGAGAGCGCCAAGCTGGTTCGTGGCGCCACACTCGAGCTGTACCATCCCGACTGCTTCGCGACCGTTCGGCAGCTCATGCAGAATCTGGAGCAACTCTCTGGGACAGGAGACGCGCCCAACCCCGGGGTTCCTGAAACAACGGTTTCCGACGTGCTCTCGCGTATGAGCCCGCTCGTGCGGCGCTTCCTCGAGACACAGGGCGCCCATGATGCCTGGCAGGGGATCAGCGCCCAGGCGCCGAACCCTGCGGCCAGGCTGCGCCGTTTGCACGACTGGTTCGATGGATTCCGCACGCTGAAGCTGATGCACGACGTGCGGGACCATGGAGCTGGGTCGTTGCCCTGGCAGGAGGCGGTCCGGCGCGCCCCGTTCATGCACGAGGTCGATGTCCACGATGACGGGGCGACGCTGATCCCGGCTCGAACGGCGCTGCTGCGCCTCGAACAGCATCTGCCGCGGTTGCTCGGTCCTAGCAGCCCGTGGTGAAAGTCCCGCGCCGCACCGAGAGCGGCGATGCGGCCGC
>CALBET010000839.1 GCA_937888665.1 uncultured Acidobacteriota bacterium | reverse complement strand
GTGCTTGAGATGGTGCTTCACCCGACCCGCCGTGCACATCCCCGACGCTGAGATGATCACCGCCGGTTCCTGCGACTCGTTTATCGCCATCGAGTCTTCGACCCGGGTGACCAGCGTCAGGCCAGGGAACTGCAGGGGCGCATCGCCGCTCGCCAGCAGCTCCTGCACCGATTGTGAGTACGCCTCAGGATGGAGTGCAAACGCCTTGGTGGCGGCGACCGCCATCGGACTGTCGACGTAGACCTTCAGGCCCGGCAGCCGGCCGGCCTCGATGAGGTCGTTGAGTCGGGTCAGGATCTCCTGGGTCCGACCGACGGCGAAGGAGGGGATGATGACTTTCCCCTGGCGTGCGATGGTGTCGCGGATGATGCCGAACAGCGTTTCGGTGCGGTCGCCCTCGTCGTCCCGCTCTCGGTCACCGTAGGTCGACTCCATGATCAGGTAGTCAGGCCGCCCGACGGTGCGGGGTGGCGGGAGCAGCCGGGAGCCCTGTACGCCAAGGTCGCCCGAGAAGACCAGCCGGCGCGACGTGCCGTCGTCCACGAACTGTAGATCAATGATGGCCGCGCCCAGAATGTGGCCAGCCGGTACGAAGGTTACGCGGGCGCCGCCCGGCAGCGTCTCGGTGTCGCCCAGACCAACCGGCACGAGTTGCCCGAGCAGGGCCAGCGCATCCTCCTCCGTGTAGAGCGGTGTGACCCAGCTTGCGTCCTTCTTGGCCTTTTTCAGCCGCTTGATCTTCCAGCGGGCGTCCTCTTCTTGGATACGGCCGGAGTCGGTCAGCATGATCTCGAGCAGCCGCGCCGTCGGGGCCGTCGTGATGATGGGGCCTCGGTATCCGCTCTTCCGCAGCAGGGGGAGCCGCCCCGAGTGGTCGATGTGCGCGTGGCTGAGGACGACCACGTCGATTGTCGTGGGGTCGAACGGGAACGGTTCTCGATTGCGCTCGTGCCGCTCACGCCCGCCCTGGATCAATCCGCAGTCCAGAAGGATCCGTGTGCCACCGCATTCGACGAGGTGGCAGGACCCGGTGACCTCGCGCGCGGCGCCATGGAATGTGATCTGCATGATGAACCAGGGAGTATACCTGCGAGCGGGTGGCCGCGAATCCTGTTGCACGGCCCTGACACAGGACGTTATGCTGACGCTGGTACATTTTCCTCGCGCGTGGGGTTTCGTGCGGAACCGGCCCTGGCGAGGCCACGGAGGATCTTGTGAAACGAGTCATCTCGGTCGTTGGTCTCCTCGCGCTGGCGTGTGTCATCGGTGGGCCCGCGCCCGTGGCCGCTGCGACCGAGGCGGTGGCACCGACCTTCACGAAAGACGTGCTGCCGCTGTTGCAGCGTTCGTGCCAAAGCTGCCATCGTCCCGGCACCGCGGCGCCGATGTCCCTGCTCACCTATGGCCAAGTTCGGCCGTGGGCGCGCGCCATCAAAGACCGCGTCAGCGCCAGGCAGATGCCGCCGTGGCACCTCGACCGGTCCATTGGCGTGTATCGCGATGATCCATCCTTGAGCGATGCCGAGATTGCCACCATCGTCGGGTGGGTCGACGCTGGCGCGCCCCAGGGCAACCCCGAGGACGCGCCACCGCCACTGGATCTCGCCGCGCTCGACGAGTGGGCGTGGGGCGAGCCGGACATGATCGTCTCGATGGAGAAAGGCTTCACGATCCCGGCTGAAGGCGCGGACACGTTCCCGTCGGAGATTGTCGAGTCAGGGCTCACCGAAGACCGGTACATGAAGTGGGTCCAGTTGCTGACGACGGCGAACTGCTGTGTGCATCACGAGCATGTCTACGCGTTCACCGAGCAGAACCCGGACGATGACGACAATGTCGACACCGTGCACGTGACCGAGTACGTCATGGGGAACAACGGCGACTACTTCCCGGATGACACCGGCAAGCTGCTGTACGCCGGGTCCAAGTTCCGGTTTGCGCCGCACTATCACCCGTGGGGTGAAGAGGTGCACGACATCTCGCGGGTCGGCATCAAGTTCTATCCGCGCGGAGAAAAACCTGACCTCGAGGTGACATCGCACCGCATCAGAACCGGCATCGGCGATGACTGGACGTTGAATCGCGAAAAAGTCGAGGACCTGCTGCTGAAGCAGGGCATTGATCTGCCGCTTGATGGCGAGACGCCGCTGGAACCGTTCTTGACCGAGGCAGACGTCAATAGCCTGGCGCAGCTCAGCATCCCGCCAAACACGGTCGCCCGCTCCGAGCGCTTCCTCCGGCTCGAGCAGCCAGCGATTGTCATCAACTTCCAGCCCCACATGCATTTCAGGGGCAGTCGCATGCTGCTTGAAGCGATACACGCCGACGGCCGGCGCCAGCTGCTCACCGACGTCCCGAACTACGAACAGGTCTGGCAGTTGACGTACACCTACGAGGAACCGCACCTGTTCCCGGCCGGCACCATCCTGCACTCGGTGGCGTGGCATGACAATACCGCCGCCAACAAGCACAACCCGGACCCCTCCGCCTGGATCGGCTGGGGCGCACGCACCATGGACGACATGGGCAACGCCTGGACCGACATCGCCTTCATGACCGACGAGCAGTACGAGGAGCGCCGCGCGGAACAGCTGGACCGCCTAGCCAATCCCCCGCGCCCCCGCACCAGCAACGAGCAGTAGGGGCACGTACCAAGGCCCCTTCAGGGCCGCCGAGCAATGCCGAGGAGACACCCGATGTGTCTCCTCGTTTCGTGTACGGTCGAATCCCAAGAATGCGACCCCGCGCCGCACACGGCGCAGCTCGGCCCAGGGGACTAGAAGCGCAGGTCCTGCCGCCAGGCCCAGACCGAACCGGCCAGCGCCACGGCCAGCAGGAGCGCGCCCATGCCGAGTCCGTCCGGGACGAAGCTGAAGGCGTGGCGACCACCGACGTCGCGGTCGATCCGTGCGCCCGGTGCGTTTGACGGCGGGTCGGTCTCGATCGGACCCAGCGTGCTGCGCCACCCCGAGGCGTAGTTCTGGTTCAGGAACACGTGCGACGGCTCGGTGCCGCCGAGCACGGTGAACTCCACCCGGTTCGGAGCGAAGAAGGTTTCGAAGACCCTCGCGTTACCGCTGGTGAACACGAGCGGCCGGCCGCCATCCGCGGTACGGAGGAGTTGCAGCGGCTCGTAGCAGTTCAAGAACGCCCGGTCATTCATGAGCGCCCGAAACATCGGCGAGTTGTCGTCGTAGGGATCCGATTCGGTGTCGACGGTGATGGCATCAGACCCCTGGAACGGTCGCAGGGTCTGTTTGAGCGGCGGTCCTGAGAACACGCCGTCGAACCAGCCTCGATTAGCCACCAGCAGGTCGGCGGAGGCCAGTAGGCAGACCAAGACGACGAAGTTTCGGATTCGGCGATCGAGGGGGTCGGTCTCTAGCCGGCACCACACCCAGGCGACGGTCGCGACGGCGAACAGCACGAACGGAATGGTGTACCGGCTGGGTGCCCGGAAACTCGAGACGAACGGAAGCGACGAGGCCAGAGACAGCGGGGCGAACCGGGCGAACTCGCCGGCCGACACACCGAGGAGTAACACCGCCGTCCCCCCGAGCGCGACGCCGAACCAGCGTCGGTTTGTCTCGCGGGTGAGGGCGATCCATCCTAGACTCGCCAGGAACAGCAGCGCAAACGGGACCCCCGTGTAGTTGCCGTACTCGTGCCAGTTATAAAGCTGTTCTTCGAACTCGGGGCGATGCCGTTGATCCCGGTCCAGATAGACGTGCGCCAGCATCTCGGTCGACTGGCGTTCTGAGCGATCCATGTCCCCTCGTTCGTCGGAGAACCGGTCGCTCGTCACGAAACGTGCGACCGGGACCAACTTCGGCGCGGCGTAGGCCAGTCCCGCCGCCACGAGCAGCGCGACCACTATGAGGGGACGCCATCGCCTCGACCCCACCGCGGCCAGCAGCGCGAAGCCGCCAAACGCCACTATGGACATCGTGGCCACGATGACACCACCGTTGTAGAACATGAGGGCAAGCAGGCCACCGGCGGCCAGGGCCGGTTTCACCGAACCGGTGCGGACGGTGCGCAACCCGTAGAACAGGTGGAGCGGGAGGTAGAACACGGGCAGGAACGTACTGTGTCCCTCGCTCAAGTGAAGCGCGTGGGCACCCGACAGCACGAACACACAGGCCAGATAGGCCACGACCGCTCGGGACGAGACGCCAATCGCCCGTCGCAGCAGCAGATGCATCCCGAGCAGGCCGACCCAGTAGTGCAGGACGATGTTGATCTTCATCGCCAGCGACACCGACGTTAGCATCGCCAGCGGGTAGACCGGACTCAGCAGGGCACTCTGCGGGTTCTGCCACAGCACATTGCCGCCGCAGTACCACGGATTCCAAAATGGCGGGGTGCCATACTCGACGGCGCTCTTCAGCACCGCCCCGTAGTAAAACAGCTGCTGGTCCCAGTCATGGACCCCCAATCCATGCGGCGACTCGAACAGCGGGGCGCAGAACAGCGCCGCGATTCCGCCATATAGCGCAACGCTGGCGACGGCCGTACGGGTTGGGCGGGGCATCAGACGGCCTGAAGCGGCCAGGTCGGCTACCGAGCCGGTTCGATGACGACCGTGACCGAGGCGCTGCGCTCGAACACGCTGTCGCTGCCGGTCAGTTCGACCGTGTAGGTGCCCGGGGTGTCGAAGAAGGCGAGCGTTCTCGGGTTGTCCGGTCGGTCGAAGGTGACGACGCCGGGGCCGCTGGTCTGCCGCCAGGCCGCGGTCACCGGCACGTCGCGTGGCAGGCCTTCGTCCCGCACGCTGCCGAAGAGCTTCACGCCTTCGCCCACGGTCCCAGTCAGTTCCGCCAGACCGAGCACACGCACGATCGGTGAGCGGTTCAGACAGACATTGCGCGGCGCTGTGGCCGGGTCGACGTCGCGCCTGGCCCGCCGCTCGCTGCCCGCATCGAGTTCCCAGCTGTACTGCAGCATCGAGTCGCTGGTCAGGTGAGTCTCGTCGCCGAAGGCGAGGCGCCAGCGGAGGATACCGTCGAAATCGCCGTCGACGACCATCATGCACTGGAACCGGTGGTGCCCAGGCAGGAAGGTCGTGGGCTGACCCCGATCGGGCTCACCCGTCAAGAACATGTTGTGTTCGCCGATGGGAACCGTCACGGTCGTCCGGTTGTGATTGAAGTAGGTGAACGCCAGTAGCAGAGAGCCGTCGTCGTTGTACGCGAAGCCGTCGTAGGCGGGGAACAGCGACGTGGTCGTCTGCCGGGCGGAGAGGCGCGGCGCCAGGAGGGAGGAGGTCGCGACCACCAGCCCGACGACGCCGGCCGTCAGCATCCCCAGGGTTCGCCGGGTCCCCGATGTGCAATTCCCTCTGCGTCTCATGGCCGACCCAATTATAGCGTCTGCGCGTCCGTTGGCTCACTGGGCGCAGTGACACCGCCGGCTGACTTTTGGCGCCAGCCCAGTCGACCGAGCTGGGCGATGGCGGACAGGCGTTCGGGACGATACAGGGCGACACTGGCCAGGTCGCCCGGCTTGGGCGAGAAGCCGAGGTGGAACGGCCAGGCGCGTGTGCGTCGCTGTCGGGTGAGCAGCGCGTAGCAGTCCTTCGCGTTGGTTCGGGGCGACGACGGGGCCGCCGCCTCATTCGTCCGGATGGGGGATGCTGGTGCGGTTGTGTCCGGTTGACCGAATTCGAAGAGTGCGACCTCGATCTCGCCGTGCCGGCAGCGAACATCCCAGCGGGCCTGGTCGTGTGGTCCGTCGAACAGCACGTCGAGGCCGGACCGCTGGATGAGGTGCCGTGTGTGCGGGTCGTCCATCTCTTCGATGGCGACATAGCCGCGCCCGACCTCGTACGATTCTCGCGCCTCCCGCACGAACAGGCCGTTGGCGTGCTCGTTGAACGTCAGCCCAACCACCGTACCGACCAGCTCCATCCGGGCGCGTTGCATGGTGCGCTCGTCGAGCGGATCACCGAAGACCACGTCATGGCCGGCCTGTTCGGCGGCGTGGCAACGCTTGGGGTCTGATTCGATGAACATCACGGAGACACCGCCGTCTCGTAACGCGCCAGCCAGCGAGAGGGCGAGGCCGCCGGCCCCGAAAATAGCGACGCGGTCACGCGTCGGCAGCCTGATTTTCAGAGCCCACGCGAGCGGATACGCGAACACGCCGGACACCACCACGGTGCCCGCGATGGTGGAGAACACGAGGGCGCGAAGCGCGGTGCCGCCGCTCACGCCCTGAGCCTCGAGCGTCGCGGCCGTGATGGAGGCGATGGCGGCCGCCACGATGCCGCGCGGCGCGACGCCGCCGATGAACACCCGCTCCTGGAGCGTCAGCTTCAGTCCGCGGGTGGAGAGCCACACCCCGAGCGGTCTGACGATCAGGATCAGTCCGGCGACGACGGCCAGTCCGCCCAGGCCGAGCGCACGCACGTCGTCCAGCGCGACGTCGGCCGAGAGCAGGACGAACAGCATGCCGACCAGCAACACCGTGAGCTGGTCCTTGAACTCCCGCAACTCGTGCCCCACCCGCGTGTCGAGATTGCCAATAACGACCCCGGCCACTGTGACGGCCACCAGGCCGCTCGGCTCCATGACGGTGTTACAGGCTTCGAACAGCAGCACGACGCTGGCCAGGGCAAAGATGTTCTCGTAGTTGCGCGCCACCAGCACCCGGTAGCGCAACGCGCCGGCCAGCGCGAATCCGGCCGCCAGACCCACCAGGACACCGAAGCCGATACTGACGACGACCCCGAGCGTCTCCGAGGCGAACGTGGTGAGGCGAGGCGCAATGACCAACTGCAGGAGGAAGCCCGCCAGGAGCGCGCCAACCGGGTCGATCAGGACCCCCTCGGCCTCGAGGATCGTCTTGATCCGTGGCCGGAGTCGCATGTCCCGTAGCAACGGCTGAATCACCGTGGGCCCGGTGACCACGACCAGCGCGCCGAATAGCGTCGCCAGTTCGAACCGCCAGCCGAGTGCGAGCGCGGCCAGGCCCGTGGCGCCGGCCCAGGTGACCAGCGCGCCGAACGTGATCAGCCGTCGGATGGCCGCTTCGTGGCGCTTGAGGCGCGACCACTCCAGGTTGAGTCCACCCTCGAACAAGATGACGGCGACGCCGAAGTCGACGATGCCGAACAGGCCCTCACCGAGCGACCGGGGTTGAATCCAGCCCAGGACCTCGGGTCCGAGCAGTGCCCCGCAGGCCAGGAGCAGCACGATGCCTGGTAGACGGAGCAGGCGCGACACGGACTGCGCCAGAATGCCGGCGGCCAGGGCCAGGGCCACGGTGAGTTCAGGATGCGGGGTCGGCTCCATAGGTGTCGTGATCAAGGCGACGGTTGCCGGGGGGCTGACTGCTCTGTACAGTGGAACCGGGGCCCACCCACCACCGTCGTGTCTATTATGGCGGGGGACATCGCAGCTTGGGGCCCGCGTCCCTTGAATTCGTCGTGAATACGTGGTGATTTGGTCACGTCGCGCGCCGATGCCGCGCGTTCGGCCGACCACGACTGGAGAATCTCATGTCAGCGCATCTCGCTTTACGGTCCGGCAACCCGGCGCTCACCGCCGACACGTTCACCCGGGTGCCGCCGCTCGCGGGCCAGGACTCGATGACCATCATCGGCACGGTCAACAAGACCGCGATGTCGCTGGCGGTGCTGCTGGTGGCCGCGATGTATGTCTGGGGCAAGGGCGCCCAGGGCCAGCTGCCGATGTTCTGGGTCTGGGGCGGAGTGATCGGCGGTTTCCTCGTCGCCATGGTCACCACGTTCAAGCCGGTCTGGGCCCCGTATACGACCCCGCTCTACGCGGCGCTGGAAGGCCTGGCGCTTGGCGGCATCTCATACGTCTTCGAGCAGATGTACCCCGGCATCGTGGCGCAAGCGGTGTTCCTCACCTTCGGCACCCTCGGGGCGCTGCTGTTCGCCTATCGCAGCGGCATCATCCGCGCCACCGAGAACTTCAAGCTCGGGATATTCGCGGCCACTGGCGGCATCGGACTCGTCTACCTCCTGAGCTTTGTCCTCGGGTTCTTTGGCATCAGCGTCCCGCTGATTCACTCGAGCGGCACGTTCGGCATTCTCTTCAGTGTCTTCGTGGTGGTCATCGCGGCGCTCAACCTGGTACTCGACTTCGACTTCATCGAGCAGGGGGCTGAGCGTGGCGCGCCGAAGTACATGGAGTGGTACGGCGCATTCGGTCTGATGGTGACCCTGGTGTGGCTGTATCTCGAGATTCTGCGTCTGCTCGCCAAGCTGCAGCGCCGAGACTGAGTCAGGACGCTGGGGCGCTCACCACGGCTGGCCGTCGGAGGGCAGCGTGGCAACCGTGAGTTCGGCGCCCTCGTCCTCCGAGGGCCTTTCGAAGAGCTCGACGAACGCCAGCAGCGTTTGCGGATCGATCGCGAAATTGTGGCGGGGCAGGGTCGCGTTCCGCGACGTGAGCCGCGACTGAATCACCGCCACCGGTGTGTCCACGAGATGGATCGTCGCCTGTGCCTCGGCCGCCTTCGCCGATTCGACACACTGGATCCGGTTCTCCCGGAGAAAGAATCCGTCGTCCAGGATGACGTCGACTGAGCGTCGCAACCACTCGAGGGACTGTTCCCAGATCAGGTCCCGACAGGCCAGGACCCGTCTGACGTGCTCGTCGTGGCCGACCTCCGACAGTGCATAGCGGCCGAACGCGGTGATCAGCCATCGGTCGAGTGAAAACAGCACACCGTCTCGGTCCGCGTGGAGACCACGGGCATATGTGGTCTTGCCTGAGCAGGGAAGCCCACAAATCAGATGCACTGTGGGCATGTCGTGGCCCGCGTCGTCAGTGCGTGCGTGTGGGTGGCGGTGGAAATGGCGGTGGGGTTGGAGCGTCAGCCGTGTCCGAGTCGCAGTTGTCGCACCCATGGCACGACGCCTGCGCGTCGGCTTTCGCGCTTCCGAAGAGCCCCCGAAAGTGCCGGTACAGCGACACCACGGCCAGACCGACGATGAGGGCGGCGACCGGCTCCTGCCAGGTCATGAGACACCCCAACCCAAGGCGGAACCAACCTGATACACGGCAAGTGACGCCACGTAGGCCAGGACCGACATGTACCCGAACATGAAGACGGGCCAGCCCCAGCCGCCCGCTTCCTTGCGCACGACCACGATGGTGCTCATGCACTGGCACGCCAGGACGAAGAACACCATCAACGAGACACCGGTCAGCGGGGTCATCAAGGGTGACCCGTCGGCCCGTTCCGCGTTTTGGAGCGACGACCGCAGGCTGAGGCTCTCTGCGTCGGCCGCCTCGATGCCGAAGACGATGCCGAGGGTCGAGACAAAGACCTCCCGGGCTGCGAATGCGCCGAGAATGCCCACGCCAATCCGCCAGTCGAAGCCGAGCGGCTGGAGGACCGGTTCGATGAGTCGCCCCATCCGCCCCCCCGCGCTGTAGCGTAACTGTTCGCCGGCGAGCTGCCCATCGAGGTCGGCCAGCGCTGCCTCCTGGCCCGCGGCCGCGGTCGTCGCCAGCACCTGCGCGCGTGACACGTCATACCGGGCGTCGATCTCGACGCTGTGTGGGAACGACAGGAGCGCCCACAGGATGATGGTCATGGTGAGGATGATCGTGCCGGCATCCTCGAGGAACTTGCGCACGCGT